>JBLHJZ010000013.1:0-19242 GCA_047619515.1 Saprospiraceae bacterium
AAAAAGATCCAGATAGTTCTGCGCTAATTCGAAAGGGCTGGCAATTATTTTTTCACAATAAACCAAACAGTCCGCATATTTGTCAGCACCAATAAAGACTTCTGCATTAAGGTAAATTTTTGCCAGAAGCATCCAGGCTGCTGCCCGATCCGCTCTACCGTACTCATTCTGTCTTGGTTCCTTCATCACGGATGCTATCTCCAACAGTTCACTTTCAATGAAATTGAAAAGTTCCAAACGTTCAATTTGAGGAGCTTGAAACCCTCCAACAGGATCGTCTTCGGTCAAAAAAGCGCATTTCCCAAATAAATCCATCAAATGATAATAGGATAGCGCTCTTAAGAATCTCGCTTCTGCCCGATAAATTGCTATATCACTTTTAAGCGTTTCATCCACGCCTCGGGAATCCAAAAGATCATTGGTCGTTTGGCGTAAAAATTCGTTGGCAAAAGCGATGGAAGCCATAGCTCGCCCATATAATCCCCTCAGCAAAACATTATTGGCTGCCCAGGTTGACCGTTGAATTTCGGCGGTACCGGGATCGTTTTCATAGGACCAAATAGCTTCATCAGTTGCCAGCACTTGTAAGTTCCACAAACCTCTTCCATACTGGCTTGTTCCTGCGTCCAATCCGGAGATATTGGATTCGCCAGGACCGTTTGTACCTACCAGTGACAGGTTGGAGTAAACACCGGCAAGTCCTTGTCTATAAGCATCTGAACTGCTGTAAAAATCATCTGCCAATAAAATATTATTATCGCCAGGTACGACATCCAGGTCTTTGGTACATCCGACAAAAAGAAGGACTACTACGATTAATGAAAATCTCATTTTGTATAAAATTTTGTTATTCATTTTCGATTTTTTTAAAAGGTGAAATTACCGCCAAGTAAGAATGTTCTCGCCCGGGGGAAAATAGTATTATCTATACCGCTAAATATTTCAGGATCTAAGCCAGAATAGTTGGTAATCGTAAAGACATTCTGAACGCCGACACTCAAACGAGCATCTATTTTTGAGCTAAAAATACTTTGGAAATTATAGCCCAAGGTGATATTGTCCATTTTTAAAAATGAACCGTTTTCAATATAATGGTCGGAGAGAATGACTGTCGGAGTAGCATTGAAATTGGTTTCCAATACACTTGTCGGGACATTTCCTAAAACCGAATTATTCTGTAACAGATTCAACTGTGCCCTTGAGGAGTTGACGTTATTGTAAATATAATTTCCGAGACTCGCTCTCATATTAAATGACAATTCAAAATTATTGTAAGACATCTGAGAGAAGAAGCCCATGGTTACCTCTGGTTGGTTGTTTTTATGTAAGTATCGGTCATCGTCATTGATGATATTATCGCCATTCAAATCCACATATGCTCCCTCTATTGGATTGCCATTGGTATCATAGACTTGCTTATAAACAAAGAATTTGAAAGGAGCATATCCCACTCGGTGCAGTTGAACGGTACCACCTACTCCTCCGCCAATGCCGCCAGTTCTGACGTCTTGCTCCAATGCCAATTCTTTGATTTCAGTTTTTATTAAAGTAGTATTGAAGCCAACATTCCAGTTGAAAGACTTTTTGTTAAAAGTATTTTTAAAAACATCATAACTAACAGAAAACTCCAAACCCTGAGAAGTAAAGCTTCCAATATTTTGAAAACCCGAGTTACTGAAATTAGAACCATCAGAAATAGCGGCGAAAGCTAAAAGGTCGTCGGATTTTTTATAAAAATATTCGATTGTCCCACGTAGTCTTTCCTGCAATAAACCAATATCCAAACCGACATTATAGGTCGTAGTTTCTTCCCATTTTAGTTCTTCGTTTCTAAATTGAGGCTGACCGATAGGAAGGCTTTCATCACCAAATGTATATTGAGAATTAGGGGTACCGATTGAGTACCGGGACAAGTATAAGTCAGCAGCATCGTTGCCAATATCTTGCTGGCCGGTAATTCCCCATCCAAGTCGAAGTTTTAAATTGGAGATCAGTTCGGAAGAAGGTAAAAAATCTTCTCGTAATCTCCAGGCGAAGGCTACTGCCGGGAAATTCCCCCAACGGTTATCTTTGCTAAACCTTGAAGTGGCATCTCTCCGATAAGATAAGGTCAACAAGTATTTGTCTGAAAAGGAAAGATTGGTTCTACCGAAAAAACCGATGAGTACTAAGTCCGTTGCCTGAGAATAAACCGGATCTGTGTCGAGGTTGTCATTCAACAATTCTCCTGAGAAAAAACTTTTACCTTCAAATTTTTGATAGGAATAGCCACCTGTTGCGTCCAATCGAAATTTATCGGTTATTTCTTTATTATAATTCAAATAACCGTCAAACAGTACATTTCTTTGGTCATTGGTATAGGTGTTTTCAGAACCTAAAAATTCGCCGTTTGGTTGGGCAACGATACTTTCTTTTGTCCAGGAAGTAGCGCCTTCTGCTGATGCATCATCCATCCCCAGGTTGACAACCGCACTTAGGTCTGGTAAAAAAGGAAGGGAATAATCTAATTTTACATTACCAAATAAGCGAATCACTTCACTAGTCGAATTTCTTTGCCGTAAAGAAGCGACTGGATTTGACGGTGAAATGGGCGTCAGGTCTGAAGAGTTTAATATGCCGTCTCCATTATCTGACCAATACTGAAAAAAACCGCCAAAAGGAGAATCTACATCCCGGACAGGTTGGGTAGGGTCAAAAGTGATCGCATTTCCTTCCTGACCTTCAGCAAAACGGTTTTTCTCCTGTGCAAGATTTCCATTGATGCTAACCTTGAGTCGGTTGTCAAAAAGCCTGGGGGAAAGATTCAAGGAAGCCGAGTTTCTTTGAAATTTTGACGTTAAGCGCAAACCTGGTTGGTTGGTATGACTGACTGAAAATCTTACCGGAAGATTTTTGACGGGTGATCCCTCAATAGAGAGATTGTGACTTTGGGTCACTACATTTTCGTAAATTTCCTGCTGCCAATCCGTATCGGCATCTCCCAACAGCGAGACTAAGTTTGGTTTTTCTTTCGCAATTAATGCCCGATAGTCATCAGCTGAAAACACATCAAGCGTATTCGGCAAAGTACTGTAACCAATCTGAGTGCTGAGATTAATTTTGAGTTTTTTTCCACCGTCTTTGGTAGTGATGATGATGACACCGTTTGCCGCACGTGAGCCATAAATGGCAGTGGCGGAAGCATCTTTTAATACGGTAAATGAGGCAATATCATTGGGGTTAATGGTACTTAAAATTGACCGGGAACCGCCGATGGTATTATTTGAAATGGGTAAACCATTAATAACAATAAGAGGATCATTGGAAGCGCCTAATGAAGAGCCACCCCGGATTCTTATCGTAGAGCCTGATCCAGGTGCTCCACCGGTAGTGATGGTCAATCCTGCAACTTTACCATTCAACAGGTTTTCAGGAGTGACGATGTTTCCTTTATTGAAATCCCTTTCTGATAAGGAGACGACAGAACCGGTAGCATCTTTTATGGTGGTAGTGCCATAACCAATCACTACAATCTCATTTAATAGTTGACTGGCAACATTTAATTTAACGTTCAAGCTATTTGAATTGATTATGGCCTGTAAAGTTTCATAACCGGTATAGCTAAAAATTAAGGTGTCCCCCAAATTGGCGCTCACTTCATAATTTCCAGATATATCAGTGGCAGTTCCGGTGCTGGTTCCTTTTAGCTGTACGGTTACGCCTATTAATGTCTCGTCTTCATCAGCCGAGGTAATAGTGCCCGTCACTTTGTTCTGGCTGAGTAATAGGGTAGAGGAGAAAACCAAAAACAATAATAGTAGTGATAGTTTATTTCCAATCATAATTATTGAGTATTTGTTGAAGATTAAATTAAACTGATAAAGACTGCGTGGATAATTAACGAAATGTAGTGATTTTTTTCTATAAATGCGCAAAGTTAGTGGGTACTATCGGCTAATTTTTTATGCACTCAATTGATAAGAAGAACAAAGAGAAAAACGAGTACTAATAGTACCGCTACAATGGCCTATTACCTTCTATTCAATAGGTGTTAAACGCAACTCATGGAATACGCAAAAGTGAAGTTGCGGATAGCGAAGCCCTGGAACGTAAGAATTATTTGTCCTCCAACGTTCCATTTAATCGCAATATTTTTTTCTTACCGTTGAAAATCACATTGGCTTTATCTGATTGCCTGCCGTCATAAAAGCGGTCTATCCGATCAAAAGTATATTGAAATTTATTCTTTCCTGTTTCCGGGTCAATCCATAGCCATTTGCCATCTTTTTTAGCCATGATGAGCTTGGAACCATCGGCAGGAGTATCTACATACCAAAGGATTTCTTCATACTCCATGGGTAACATCACCTTGTAATCAAGGAAGGATCCGGAAGAAAAGAAACCAAATTTTCCATCATTCGATATTATATAAGCGCCTTCGTCAACATGTCGAATAGAATCAACCGGTGATGGTAGTTCAAACGCGGCACTGCAGTTGGCAATAACATGACTTTTGTAATTATGATCCTTGGCAATGATCTCGCATTTGGTAGGTACTTTAACAATAGAACGGAAGGCATAGTCACTCAACATTTTTCCTTCAAGGTCTGCAAAAAATAAATCATTGTCTTTCTTTAAGGCAATGCCATTTCTGAACCATTGCATATCACTTCTACCATCATTAAATCGGTAAACGGAATCGTATTCACAAGGAATAATCATTTGGTTCGCTGATTCGCTATATAAGCCTTGCTTTCCCTCGTTTTCTACGATGTAGAAGTTTTGCTTAAAATATAAAATAATTCGATCAAATAAATCCAGTTTCTCACCATCAAATAAACGATACTTTCCATTTTCCTTAAGCCAGTATTTTTTTCGCAACGAATATTGGGTATAAATGTCCTCGTATTCCATCGGCGCTAGTACCTCTCGCTTATAATTAACTAATCCAATTTTACCATTCTTCTTATTATAAGTCTTGTACATTTTGCTCGAAGCATAGGATATAGAATCGTATTGGCAAGGAATAACCAGGGAATCAAGTGATCTTCGATCGAGTGCCCCCCAGAGGCCGTTTTGCTTAACTTCGATGTGCGCATCACCGCTATTGTGATAATGAAAGGCTTCAAATTTTCCTGGATTTTTATTTGCAAATTCATTATTATAAACAGTCCAGCTATCGTCACTTTTAATAAAAACAATGCGAGAGGGAACGATATTTATGTCTTGAAAATTTTTAAACGTGAGCAAACTGTTTCCGCTTTCTAAGGATATGAGTTCCGTTACCTTATTTTTCTCAACAATAGCATAGTTATCTTTGTGCAAACTAAAAGGAGTAACTGATTGGTAGGCTCTGTCAAGGATGCGTGGACTGCCATCTTTAGTTTTATAATATAGATCGATGCCCTTGTTGTGATATAAGAAAAAGACTTTTTTATCTAAACCGTTTGAGGGAGCTGCGGCTTGCACATGATAGTATATAGCCGGTACGATAATTTTTTTGGTGTCAGGATCGATTATTCCTTTCTTGCCTTCCTTGGTAAAAAAGTAAAGGTTAGATATTAAGTCGTAATGGATATCATCTAAATTATTTGCAGTGATGGTTTTCGTGTCGAGATCAAGCAGATGAAATTTTTCATCTTGTAAAATGAGCGCACCGTGTTTGGGGATGATAGAGATAATGCTCTTATATATAGGGCTAACAATTTCGTTTTGCTCATTGTCAATGATGCCAAATAAGTCATCCTCAGTCGTAATTGTATAGGCTTGTTTTTTGCTGGTGAGTTTTCCTCCTTTAAGTTGAGTGCCTTTGTATGCAGCTCGGTTAATTTTAGGATTTTTTTCTTCCTGGATAGATTGATAACTTTTGTAATCGGTATGATCCACACTGGTATCACTTTCCTCCATTTTTATTTTAGTGGTTCCGCCAGATAGGCTGGTTATTTTCCAGGTTCCTACTTTTTCACCTTCCCTAAATTTGCCTGTTAAGTGAATACGCCTTTTTCCATCAGGATTGCCTTCGTGATATTCGAGGTACTGTCCGTCCGGTAGGAGATCTTTGTTTTCGGTGATTTGTATCATTTCTTCATAAGTGTCAGGATTAAAAGTTACTATCGTGTCTCTGTACAATTTAAAGACTACTTCCATCTCCGACAGTGGCGTCCCATCTTCATAATATTCATAGCGCTTTTTTCTCCCCTCACCAGCATCTTTATATATGTATTTTACATACCCATTTTCATGATATTGGGCTTCTCCACTGCTCCATTTTTTGGGATCGAAATTTTCTGTATTTAATTTTCGAGAATCTTTAAATTGTCCCGAAACCAAGAGGGGCAAGAATGTTACCGCCACTAAGAGGATTATCAATTTGTTTGCTTGTAATGTATTCATTAGTTGTTAAGGATTTAAGTACCGTTTAAACATAGGGTGTACAATATGCGCAGGTAAAGTTGCGTCGCTTTTTGTTCCAGTGGAACAATATCTTAATAGCAGTTGATAGGCTGCGTTTGTTTCCGTTCCATCGGAACGGTATCTAATCATTCTAATCGGAAAACGACCTGAATCGCTTACAGAGGCGTTTTTTAAATATCATTCCGATGAAATGGTATTTTTTTTCGCACCTTCGAAGCTACAAAAATATTGTTCCGTTGGAACAAAACCGGACGCAGGAGATTCCCTACAGGTTGTACACACTACCTAATTAAAAAAAATGGAAAAATAGCATTAAATAACTGAATTTGGAAATAGATAAGTCTGAGAGCATGTTTGGAGTTTTAGTACAGCGTAAAATAAATTTGCCTGCTACTCTAAAACCGGGCGAAACTTAGTTTTTTAGTACACGGTGTATTTACCTTGCAAATTACTCCTTTTTATTTAGTTTGAACGTATAGCCGACGCCGATTCTTAGCAGTCGTTCGCTGAATCCACCCCTATCTAAAGAGGCAAAAGATCTTTGTCTGGCTGTCAATGCCGGGTTGTCAATAACTTTTTTCTCATAGAGTATTGTCAATCCGGTAATGCTCGTCCCGGCTTCCACATATATCCGATCCGTGATATGATATTCAACCGTTCCAAAAACAGTAAAATTCAGCCCCTTGTTATCTGTCGTCAAAGGATTTGCAAACTCCTGACTCCTGCGGATATCTTCTTTTAATAGAAATATTTTCGCTGCCCCTGATAGCTGGAACTTAAACTTACCATCCGCCGATTCCTTTAGATACTTACCAAATTCGTATCGGAAATGTAAAGCCAGGCGATTCAGTTCGTAAGCTCCCTTATCAATTTTTCTACTATCAATCCTGGTCTCAAATTGGTGGAATTGGCGCTTATTATTTACTTTTCTAAAGTTAAAAGTTAATCCGTAATAATTTATTGCGCCCGGTTCGTAATCGATTTCTCTGGGTTCCTGTTCCGAATTAAAATATAAGGCATTGGCATATATTTTAATGCTGTTTTCCTGAGTGTGAGCGATCACCGGGATTATCAACAGGAAGGGGAAAATATATTTTAGGAGCTTGGTTCTATGCATAGTAGTTTTTTGTGGATACATGCTCTAACTAGGCGTTCTGGAAACGCTACCGACATAATGAAATACGCCCAATAGTTACTATCGTTATTATGGTGAATCCAGCTCCGGTAATCTTTCTTTTTTTATATTGCGCCCAATACGTGAATACAAATGACATGCTGACTTCTTAGCCAGCATGTCATTTCGTAGGGTGTAATAGGCTGGGGGTCTTCTTTCCTTTAAACCATCACTTCACTAACTTGAATAACAGGTTCAATATTCGTAAAGTTGGGTAAATCTGCCATTATTTCATCCGCATTTGGGCCAAAGGATTTTTCAAATGCCTCCATTGAATCAAAATACAAATTTCCCATTGCGGAATAGGTTGCCAGTGAGTCGGGCGTTCCCCCTCCAAGTCCTTTCTCAACAGTTGCCCCCTTTACAGCATCACCTAATAGTTCACCAACTAAAGGCACATGCTTGTTACAGTAATAATCCATGTCAAATGTTTTGCCTTCTCCACTGGGATACAATACACTAACTTTAATCATTCCATTTTTCATAATATTTTTTTTAAATTTCCTATTCATAAGGCTTTTCAGATATCGCCCCGTTTTTTTTTGTGGTCGCTGGTCTCCACAGCTGAACATGCTCTAACCTTTTTGTGAACGTTCAATTTGTCAAGTAGTTACGGTTATATTTTTTATCTCGAAAATCAACATGCTTTAGCTTGGTAAGTCAGTTTCCAGCCACGCTGAATGACCCATATTGCTCTTGAAAAACGATAATTTGAAATTCGCCCTCCTTCAAACGGTAGGAGCGGGAGTCGCCGAATGGCATAAAAAAACCGCCAATCTCAGGGAGAACCCTAACATTGGCGGTTTATGTAGTAGATGCGGAAGAAGAGGGATTCGAACCCCCGGTACCCGTAAAGGCACGCTAGTTTTCAAGACTAGTGCATTAAACCAGCTCTGCCATTCTTCCTGATTTATTGGGCTAATCGTATCGGATTAGCCAAACTTTTCGAGTGCGTAATTATCGCTTTTGATAATTTTGATAGCACCTAATAAAAACACTATCAATATTGCTCGCTCGAATTGAGGTGCAAATGTATATCTCTTTTGTCAAAAAGTAAACCATTTTGGAAAAAAAATTATAGCTATCTTATTTTAACGGGCTGTTCTTTTTGTATTCCCTTGAATACCACTAACTTCCGCACTCAAATAATAAATACCTGAAATATGAAAAACCAGAAACAAACCTTGCTGACTTCCCTTTTTATGGCAGCTTTTCTTTTCAACCTAAATGCCCAGGTGGCATTGCAAAGCGCCGATACCGAAAAGGTGATCGTCGATCAAAAGGTAATGATGCCGATGCGCGACGGTATCCGACTATGTTCGGATATCTACCGGCCAAAGACAAAAGAGAAAGTGCCTGTTGTTTTTGTAAAAACACCTTATAATTTCAACACCTGGAGAGATGGAGAGGAATCCAAAAGAAACCACGAAGCGGCTATGGAATATATTGAAAGGGGTTATGCTTATGTCGTTCAAAACGAAAGAGGGCGTTATTTCTCGGAAGGAGATTGGGATATCCTCGGGCCACCGATGACGGATGCCTATGATGCATTTACCTGGCTGGCGGAGCAGGAGTGGTGCAACGGGAAGATTGCGACGATTGGTTGTTCTTCGACAGCGGAGTGGCAAATGGCCTTCGCCGCATTGGATCATCCGGCACATGTAGCGATGGTACCGGCCGGCTATGGTGCAGGTGTCGGAAAAGTAGGGCCTTTTCAGGAGCAGGGAAACTGGTATCGTGGCGGTGCCGGGCAGATGTTATTTACTTCCTGGTTGTACAGTGTACAGAATGATGAAATCCGGCCTACCTTCCCAAGGGATGCGACCCAGGATCAATTGATCAGGGCATCCCGTTATTTTGACCTGGCTCCCGAAAGACCAAAAGTAGATTGGTCGGCAGGTTTGACGCATTTACCCATTAAGGATATCATTACCAACCAGGATGGTCCGGTAGGGATCTATGAAGAAATGATTCCCCGGAAACCCAATGACCCGGACTGGTATACCGGAGGCTTGTATCATGAAGATATGCCTTTTGGCGTGCCGAGTCTTTGGATCGCTACCTGGTTTGATGTATCTACCGGGCCAAACCTGGCACTGTTCAACCACGTTCGCGAAAATGGAACTGATCAGGAAGTCCGGGATAATCAATATGTCATCATTGCCCCGACTTTGCATTGTCGGTACAAACGAGCTTCTGAAAACACGATGGTTGGCGACCTTAATGTGGGCGATGCCCGACTGGATTATGATTCTATTACTTATGAATGGTTCAACTACTGGCTCAAAGGAAATGATAATGGCTTTTTAAAAAGCTTTCCCAGGGTGCATTATTATACCATGGGTGCAAATAAGTGGCAGAGCGCCGATACCTGGCCACCACAGAATGTAGCCATGGAAACATATTACCTGAATAGCGGAGGTCGGGGAAACAGCCTCTTTGGTGACGGCACTCTCGGGACAAAGCTACCGGGTAAAAATGACACGCCGGATCGTTATACCTATGATCCTTTCAATCCGGTACCTTCTCATGGTGGCAATGTTTGTTGTACCGGAAATGCAGTAGAAGGAGGTTCTTTCGATCAAAGCCAAATGGAAACCCGAAATGATATTTTAGTCTATACAACTGAAACGCTGGAAGAGGGAATAGAAGTAAGCGGATTTATTGAAACGACCTTGTATGTGGGGTCGGATGCAAAGGATACGGATTTTACCATTAAACTGATTGATGTACATCCGGACGGAAAAGCTTTTAATCTAGATGAAACGATCCTGCGTGCCCGTTATCGGGAGGGTTTTGATAAAGAAGTTTTTATGCAAAAAGGAAAGGTATATAAGCTCGAGATGAGCCCCCTGTCCACCAGTAATTATTTTGCAAAAGGGCATAAAATCCGTATCGAAATTGCAAGTAGCAACTTTCCAAGGTTTGATCGAAATCTAAATACTGGCGGTAAAAACTATGATGAGTCGGAAGGCGTGCAGGCGCATAATGTGATTTATCATTCGGATCAGTATCCGTCGCAGGTGAGGTTACCTGTGAAAAATGAGGAATGAGGAATGTAGAATTAGGGGTGTTACGAAAAATGGATTGATCGGTTTTCATCTGTCATTAGCTCGCCGATCCCTCCGCAAAGCTCCGTGCTCAACGATCTAATGCCGGATCATTGAGCACGAAATTCAACATTTGTGGTAGCAAATAAGAATTTTGGGATCGGTGAGCCTGACTTTTAGCAGAATCTTTAACATAAATATTTTTTCGTAACACCCCTAATGCAGAATTAAGAATATTAGAATGACTTGCCTGCAAGGCAGAACATATCTGTAGAGAAGGCATCAGTCTTTCACCATAAATTTTTTATTATCTGATTCGTCTATAAATAAAAGACCTATGGAACTGGAATATCTAAATAGGGTAGAGTTTATTTATTTTAATGTATTTCTTCGGTACTTTATGGTAGCCGGGATAGCCTTTAGCGTTTTTTACCTGCTGTTCAGGAACCGGTATAAATGGAAAAAGATTCAGGAAAAGTACCCACGAGGGAAAGATTACGCCAGAGAGATTTTCTATTCGGCGATCTCCATAGGTATATTTTCCATTATTGCCTGGGCGGTCTTTATCGGACCGATTCGAGAATATAATTTTTTGTTTAGTAAAATTACTGCAATGCCCTGGTGGTATTATTTGATTACTTTCCCATTGCTGTTTATAGTCCACGACACTTATTTCTATTGGACACACCGGTTGATGCACCATCCCCGGCTATTTAAAATTTTCCACTTGATTCATCATAAATCCACTAATCCTTCTCCCTGGGCAGCTTATGCTTTCCATCCTTTGGAAGCGGTTGTGGAAGCAGGCATTTTGGTAGTCATTTCCTTTGTGATTCCGACGCATGTAATATTCGTTGGGACATTTTTCCTGCTGTCTATTATCTATAATGTCTATGGACACCTGGGATTTGAGCTATACCCAGCAGGTACGGATAAACACCGGGTAGGTAAATGGCTCAACACTTCCGTCAATCACAATATGCACCACAAATATTTTGATGGAAATTATGGACTATATTTTACTTTTTGGGATAGGCTCATGCATACCACCCATGCTAAATATCACGAAACTTTTGGCGAGGTGACCGGCAGGAGGGTAGTATAATAAGGACCCAATTAAACTTTTATTAATTTCTGTTCGACACTTTTAATTCCATCATTTATGCTAAGGGATAGGGTATTAATAAGTGTCCGATTTAGGCGAAGTTATTTTGGCTTTAGACAAGCGCAAAAAATAGGGAATAGTGGCTCTATGCGCTATTTTTTGTGTGAAGTATAAAGTCAAAAGAACGAGTATAAAGCAGACAGTTATTAGTAACCTGTCCCTAAGGACATAAACGCCAGGACTCAAGCCACTTAAATCTATTTGTGTACTATTATTCCCTTTATTGGCATCTACTTTAATTTGTTTAATAATAGCACCCATCGAATTAGCAAGGATTAAACTTATAACACCTGATTTAGGTACTTTATATATAATGGACGTTGAGTTAGGTAAAGGAAAATAAGAACGAAGGAATGTTCTTCGAAGGGGATAATATAAAAATATAAAGTAAAAGACTTTATAGTAGCAAAATTTATTACTACTTTAGTGCAAAGTTATGCAAACATCCAATCACTTTTTGACATGACTTCATTCCTCGGAATGAAAATTTCGTCCTAAAAACTCATTTAAAAATTTACATTTTTCTAAAATGTTTAGAGAAATGTCCGGATTAGAATAATTGACAGATAGCCAATGTTGACGCTATAGCCATACCAAGGCCATTGTGTTATTATTTGGTTAGTCTAATCTCAATATTAGTCCACGGTAATGACCGGTGGTAAGCTTAGCTGTATTTTCTAAACCTCATTTTAATATTAAAATATAATCTAACTAATGAATCAAAACAACTCTTTCCCCATTGAAAATTTTGACAATGGAAACAAGAAAAACCCCGGGTCGAAAAACTGCCTTAATTTCTCTTTTAGGGGTTTTAAAGGAATAACTCGAAAAACTGCATTTCTATTCAGTTTCCTTTTTGTAGCGATGTTCAACTCGTTTGAAACAAACGCACAAGGAGAAATTCAAATGATTAATTCCTATCTGGAAAAACAGGTAGCAGCTTCGGTATTAGAAAGTTCAGACATTGCGGACTGGGCGATTACTGATCAACATGTAAGCCGTACCAGCCAGGTTCACCATGTTTATTACAGACAAAAGCATCAAGGCCTTGAAGTATTTGGCGCAAATTCGAGTGTGCATATACTTTCTAATGGCAATTTGCTAAAAACCAATAATGGTTTTGTAAATAATCTGGCTAGTAAAATTTCAGGCTCTCCTAATCATGGGCTTACTCCTGTACAGGCTATTATAGCTGCTTCAAATGAAATGCACTATTCCCTGAACGGTAGTTTTGAAGTTTTGGAAGAAGACGCAGCAAACAATAAATACCTGATTAGTGATGGAGGTGTTTCGCTCGAAAATATCCCGGCAAAATTAATGTATGCTCAGAATGGTAGCCAATATGTTTTGGTCTGGAATATTTCTATCTATGAGCTGGATGCCCAGAACTGGTGGGAAATGCAAGTCGATGCGAATACAGGAAATATCGTTAGCAAAAATAACTGGGTGATTACTTGTGACTGGAGTGATTCTCAGGCAGTTAATGACTACTGTTCAGAAGATCATACTACTCATAAGCATTCCATAGGTAAAAAGGAAACGCCGGCAGCGGAAAACTTTATGCCAATGGTTGGCGCCTACAGAGTATATCCTTATCCGGTGGAAAGTCCTGATCATGGAGTAAGATCCCTTATTAGTAACCCCGATAATGCAACAGCCTCTCCTTTTGGCTGGCACGATACGAATGGTGCCCCGGGTGCTGAATCTACCCTTACGATCGGAAATAATGTATTGGCCTCTGAAGATACGGATGGAAATAATATTCCAGGGTTTTCACCGGATGGCACAGGTGCCTTGATATTCGACTTCCCCATAGATTTATCTATGCCACCCAATACCAACTTCTCACCAAATATTACCAATCTCTTTTACTGGAATAATATAATTCACGATGCCATTTACCTTTATGGTTTTGATGAAGCAGGAGGTAATTTTCAGGAAAATAACTACGGAAATCCCGGTTTGGGATCCGACTTTGTAAATGCAGATGCCCAGAATCCGGGGAATTGTAATGCTAATATGGGAACCCCTCCGGACGGTAGCAATCCGAGAATGCAAATGTTTAATTGTAATAATTCTTCTCCTGCTCATGATGGTGATTTGGATAATGCAGTTATTGTCCATGAGTATGCTCACGGTATTTCCAACCGTTTGACAGGAGGACCGGGCACTAGCAGTTGTCTGAACAATCAGGAACAAATGGGCGAAGGCTGGAGTGATTATTACGGAATTTGGTTCACTTTAGAGCCGGGTGATGCAGGTACAGACTCCAGACCAATAGGTACTTATCTTTTTGGTCAGCCGGCCAATGGCCCAGGTATCCGGGCTCACCCTTATGATACAGATATTGCGGATAATCCACATACTTATAATTCCATAATAGGAGCTGTTGCTCCCCACGGAGTAGGTTCTGTCTGGTGTATGATGTTATGGGAAATGACTTGGGAGATTATAGGTACCGTTCCTTTTGATGCGGATATTTATAATGGAACAGGCGGTAATAATATTGCTATGGCACTGGTAACCGAAGGTATGAAATTACAACCTTGCCAACCAGGCTTTGTAGATGGTCGGGATGCGATCTTAGCTGCTGATATTGCCCTTTTTGGAGGTGCTTATCAATGCGAAATTTGGACAGCTTTCGCTAAGCGTGGTTTGGGTCAATTTGCTAACCAGGGAAGCCCTTTTAGCAAATTAGATGGAACACAAGACTTTACAATACCTCCGGGTATTTGTGGATTAGTAGGAAACGAAACTTGCCTGAATGCTTTACCAGTTGCCTGTGGTGATGTGATCAACGACTCTACCGTCGGTACGGCCAATGATAATGAGCCTTTCTGTGTAACTACAAATGGGACAGGTGGCGGACTTTGGTATGATTTCGTAGGTACCGGAGATATTGTAACGATGTCTTTATGCGGTTCTACTTATGATACAAAAATTCGGGTTTTTACCGGCTTATGTAATGCACTGGTTTGTGTTACCGGAAATGATGACTTCTGTGGCTTGCAATCTCAGGTGACTTTTAATTCTGTTCCAGGAACCGTTTATCATGTATTGGTACATGGATTTGGTGCTAATGAAGGTGACTTTACTTTAACGGTTACTTGTGCTCCTCCGTTATTTCCTAATGATGTTTGTACGGGGGCATTACCACTGACCTGTAATTCCTCTATCACGGGCACTACGGTCGGAGCAGGTCCGGATGTTGCGCCAACCTGCGGTACTACTAACGGTACTGGCGGAGGATTATGGTATACCTTTGTCGGCGATGGATCTTGTGTGAGATTGTCTACTTGTAATGCGCTTACTAATTATGATTCCAAGCTTAGGGTATATTCCGGCACTTGTGCTGCATTAGTATGTGTAGCAGGCGATGATGATGATCCAACTTGTGCTGCTGGAACACTCAAGTCAACCGTTGAGTTTCAGTCGGTAGCAGGTACAACTTATTATGTATTGGTACATGGTTTCGGAACTTCAGAAGGGATTTTCCAACTGGATTTTCAATGTACTCCTTTTGTCCCTATAGCTATCACTTGCCCTGCTGATCAAAACCTACCTTGTACAGGTGGCGTACCAACAGCAGCAAGCACAACGGCAGCATTCCTTGCTCAGGGAGGTACTATCTCGGGAGGAAGTTGTCAAGCGGCAACTTATACGGTAGCTTCAATGAGTACTCAGGTAGGAGATGCCTGTTCTGGCCTAACAGTAACCAGAGAATATACAGTGACTAATAATACCAGTGGAACATCCACGACTTGTACCCAAGTGATCAATCTTGCTGCTCCTGGAGCTCCAACAGTTACCTGTCCTGCAGATATTACTGTAGCTTGTGAGGAAGACATTATGTTGGATCCAAATGATGCAACAGTTACGACTGATTGTGGCCTTGGCTTCGCGGTGTATATCAAAAATCCAATAGGATCAGGAGTACCCGGTTGTAATGGAACGGTTTACGAGTATATTTATAAAGCAGTAGATGATTGTGGAAATTTAGGTCAATGTTCTCAGTTTGTAACGATCGTAAATACGCCGGCGGCTATCACGGTTCCTGCTGGTGGTAATGTTACCTGTTTTGAAGATATTGATATCAGTGTAGATGATGCAAGTGTGACCAATGGTTGTGCGAATTACAATCTTTACCTCGTACCGCCTGTAGCTAATGGTGAAGTGGGTTGTCCTGGTACCACTTACACTTATACTTATCGCTTGATTGATGAGTGTGGAAATGTTATTGAAGAAGATGTGGTATTTACGAATGCAGCTAATACAGCGCCAACGATCGTAGCTCCGGTAGACATTACCTGTGAATGTTTGGCTGGTGTAAATCCAAACCCGGATAATGCAACAGTAGCGACAAGCTGTACGATTGGATCTGATGTAACAGTTACCGGTCCGCAGATTTTAGGACCAATTGATTGTAATAACACGATTTACCGTTACACCTATACCGTCACTGATGATTGTGGAAGAACAGCTACGGATACACAAGACTTCACGGTGCAAAACGGTCCTCCTGTTTTCCAAAATTGTCCTGGTGACAATTGGTTAGTTTTGAACTGTGAAGACTACGGTGGAGAAGGTGGAACCATTGCAGTGATCGAGGCATGGATTGCTTCTGTGTCTGCGACTACTTCTTGCGCTATTCCATTGACGGTATTTAATAATTTCAATCCGAATAATATTAATACCTGTGTCAATAATGGATACAACACGGTGACTTTTAGGGCCACTGATAATTGCGGTCGAACTTCCTTCTGTACTGGTGTCTACGTAGTAGTCGATACAGAAGCGCCGAATATTACTACTCCTGCACAGGATCATTATGAGATGTGTAATTACAACACGCAGGCTAACCTGACTGCCTGGGTTCAGGCGCATGGTGGAGCAGTTGCTTCTGATGGTTGCTCCGCTGGTAATATCAGCTGGCAGGCTTCTCCTGCGAATCCGCAGATCAATTGTATCGGTGCGATGGGTACAACAACAGTGACGGTACAATTCATTGTTACGGATAACTGTGGTAACAAAACCAATACCACTGCCACCTTCAATGCGCTGATGGCTCCAGGTAATGATTTGAATGGAGATACTGAAGATCAGTTAAATCAGGAAAATGGTTTGACGCTATTTCAAAACCGCCCAAATCCATTTATGGACGAGACGGTAATCAGCTTTAATTTACCGGAAGCAGCTAAAGCTAACTTGACCATCTATGATATCAATGGTCGTGCACTGAAAGTAGTGGAAGGTAATTTTAAAAGTGGTTATAATGAGGTCAGCGTCAATAGAAACGAACTGGGTGCAACGGGCGTGATGTACTTCCGCTTGATGACGGATAAAGAAGCAGTGACGAAGACAATGCTAGTAATAGATTAGAGTATGTTGGGGATTTGTTTTTGGAAGCGAAAATGTTCAGTTTTGGGTTCTCGGGAAGCTATTTTTGAGTCGCATAGCTGGCTACGTGGCTCAAAAATAGTGAAGCGAGGTTCCGAAAATGGACATTTGGAGCCCGAAGGATAAATCCTCAACATGCTCTTAATTGGCAAAAATAGTTTGCATCAAAAGAGGGAGGCCATGGAATTCCTGTGGCCTCTTTTTTAATCTTTTTTAATCTTTTTTTAATAAATGTTATAATAGTAAAATAATTATTTGTACTTTACATTAGCATTTGTTCAGAGAAGTAAAAAGGGATTCTAAATTTCTTTTTAAACTCAATGAATAAGTTGCAATTTCAAGATTGTTTTTTCCCAAAAACTCATTATTAAGTTCGCATTCAAAAAAAATTAACTTCAATATTTTTTGAATAATCTGGTACAAGCCAAATGGCTTTGCTGTTGTTTGTATTTTAAATTTTAAACCTAAAGTTTAAGTTTTTAATAATGTAGTAAAAATCAAACCCTATTTAATTTTTTTCTGTACGGACAACTTGCTGTTGTGTAAGTATTTTTTAAATAATAATTTACTGCTGCTTATGTTACTCATAAGGAGCCTTGAATTCTATTATATTTTAATTCACCTCATTAATAAACAAAACTTTATCAAAATGAAAAAAACTTTATTTTTATTTGTCATGCTGTTTTGGGTCGGGAGTACCTTCGCCCAAAACACAGTGAGTATCGAATCAATCGAGGATTCACCTTATGCGCAAACGCCTGCTGAACATCTAATTGATGGTAAGCCATTACCCCCTGATTTTCTTGACTTTAAGCCGCTCCCTCCAATCGCTCCTTTGAATCAGGGATTTATGCCAGTGACTACAGTGTACAGTGACAGAGCTGTCTTTGAGGCTGCCTGTTCCTCTACTGTATTAGAAGATTTTAATGGTACTAGTCTATCTAATCCAACGGGATGTGAGTGTCCTGTTAGTTCTACCAATCCTGGTACCTGCTATGGTGCGGGTAATTTGATTCCTGGCTTTGCTTATGGTGATTTTGGACAATTCGCTCCTTGCGCTTTAGGTGGAGCAATCGCTTTATGGCCTCCGGGTGGTTTTGGTGCTGGTAATACTACTTATATTGTATTGCCAAATTACTTTGTTCAAAATGGCCGGATTGAGATTACTACTCCGGGTACAAGAGCTGTCGGATTTGATTTTGATGATCACGTCGGTGCGATCTTCGGCCTTGGAGGTCAGACTTATCAAATCACTGTATTTAATGGTGCCACTAACTTAGGTACTTTCGCACATACTGCTGCTTTTAATGCAGTTAACTTTTGGGGTGTAGAAGCTGATGAAGATATCACAAGAATCGAAATCGTTGGTCCGGGTAATGCCCTTGAGACCATTGATAACCTTGTATTTGGTACCTGTGCTCCTGTTGGTGGAGGAGGAGATTGTCTCACCAATGGTTGTGTATCTGTTACTTGTCCACCAGATGTAACGGTAACTTGTATAGATTTGGTAGATCTTGATCCTGCTTTGGCTATAGTAAATTCTGGTTGTGCTCCTGAAGCAGGCCGATGGGTGACTAACCCTGTTATAGTAGGTGCTCCTGGTTGTCCTGGAACCACTTATACTTATGTTTACAAAGCAGTAGATGCTGATGGAGAAGTTGGTTGCTGTGAAAGAATAATTACGATAGACAATACACCAGCTGTGGTGACGGTGATAGCGGGCGGTACAGTAAACTGTGTAGATGAAATATCAGTGGATCTTTCAGATGCTACTATTACGAATTCTTGTGCAGATTATAATTTATATATCACTGCCCCTGAAGTAGTAGGCACGGAAGGCTGTCCCGGAACCCAATACATTTATACTTATCGTTTGATTGATGTATGTGGAAGAGTAGTAGAAGCTACCCGTACTTTTACGGAAGCTGCTAATGCGGGTCCATCGATAGCTGCTCCTGTTGATATTACCTGTGATTGTTTGGCTGGAATCACTCCAAACCCGGATAATGCAGAAGTAGTGACTAGTTGTGGTGCTGGATCAACGGTTACCGTTGCGGGTCCTC
>JBLHJZ010000014.1:0-18110 GCA_047619515.1 Saprospiraceae bacterium
GAAGTACCGAATAAAGTCTATTACGTTGTGCCTTAGTGCCTTCGTGGCAAAAAAAAGAAATCGTAAGATTGCCATAAAAAAAAGACAGCTCGGGTGTGAGACTGCCTTGTAAAACTATATTTACTATTGTATGAAACTTAATCTTATTTGCTAAAAGGAGTGATCAAATCCTATTTTAGCTGCTGAGTTGTTTTCCTATTTATATTAAAGAGGTTGTTTTGATCGGGAGGGTTGTATCGACCTTTTAATAAAATGGATTTTTTCATAGCTTATTCTTTTGTGTTAGCCTAAATTGTTGCTTTATATCCAGATAGACGAGAATGGGGAAGGAAAGGGTTGGGGTGTTAGGATAAACTTAACAGAATGGGTAGGATTTTAAGATTTTGGTAACTTTTGAGAAAGGTACGAAGGGTGGAAAGGAGTACAAAAGGCACAAAGGGTTGGCTTTCCACCTTTTCTACCCCTTTCTACCTTCCACCCACCGGCCTAAGCAAAAAACTAAAAGAATAATCTTTAACCGGAATCGTATATTCATCATGCACCATTCTTCCCCAGGAGTTATCACCTCCGACACCCATTTGAAGATGGTCGATATTCCAGGTGATGAAGTCACGGGGGATTAATTCACCGCCATGTTTCGAAGTGACCGGCACCAGACCGGAGGCTGACTCGGCACCTTTTGCCCCGGCCACGAAACCAAGATCATCCACCGACAGTTGCCAGGCACTCGAAGATAGCAAGTCGCCTTGTGCCATTACTTGCAGACCGAAACCCTCCTGATTGGTCAGGGACATCCAGCGTACCTCTGTTTTGTTTCCAGTCTCCTGTGGGCGGGAATAGTAGTGCATTTGATCCCAGATAGTACCGCTCCAGATACCTGCTTCTCCTGCCGTCTTTCGATCCCAATAAGTTTCGTGAGGCCCATTACCATACCATTGCATAAATTGAAATTCTTGCGGGATAGTGAATTGCATTCCAAGTCTAGGGATATTAGGAAGGTCTGGGTTTCCGGGCTTAAATTCATTTTCGAAAAGGATAGCACCGTCACGAGTAATCGTATAGATGGTACGGAATGTAGCCTTGGTTTCTTCTAAAATCCAAGAAGATTCAATAGCGATTTCTTCTTTAGATTTTGTGTGGATGGAACAATAATCTAGCTTTAGGTTCAGTCCTGCTTTTTTCCAGATAGCTGCCCAATCCTGCATACCATTCCCCAGATCATTATCCGTTGGTGGTCGCCAGAAGTTGGGATGTGGGCTTTCTTTTATAAATTGGCGGTCTTTGTATTCCCAGCTCGTGAGGAAGCCTGTTGCGCTATTAATCAGGATATCAAAGTCATCACCACGGACATGGATTTCGTCACCAGCAAGATCGAAAAGCTGTAGCTCAGAAAAAGTATGCTCAACCAGATGTTTTGCAGCCACTTTTTCATAATGAATAATAAACTGCTCCCAGGCGACTTGATGTCCGAGAGGGATCAGCGGTAAATCTTTATTGGTGATTGCTTCCAGTTTAAGAATATATTCTGAGCCTTTTTGAAAAGTAATATCTCCGAAGTCGATGGATATATTTTTCCGATGTTGAGGAGCTACTTTGATCGGACCCAGCTTTGCTTTTTTGATTAAAATGCCATCTTTTAAAATTTCCCATTGGATATTTAGGTCGCTGAGATCTTTGAAAAAGTTTTTATTAAAAATCTCAAACTGACCATTGCCCGCATCCTTTGAAAAAAACTTCACTGGAGCGTAAACTTTCTTGACTTCGTACAAATGCGGATGCGGTTCCCGGAACGGACTGACCAAGCCATTATTTAAAAAATTACCATCCGTCGGAAGATCGGGATGGAAGTCATGACCATAGGCTAAATACTTTTGACCTCGTTCGTTAGTATATTCCAGCGATTGGTCGACCCAGTCCCAGATAAAACCTCCCTGAAGACTTGGGTACTTTTCAATTACATTCCAGTAGTCTTGTAAGTTACCAACAGAGTTGCCCATCGCATGGCAGTATTCGATCATGATCAGTGGACGTTTAGGATTGGTCTCTGCATAATCTGTCAGTTTTTTGATAGGTGGATACATCGGGCAATAGATGTCCGTATAATCTTCTTTTTCTGCGGGTTCGTATTGGATGGGATGGGTGTCCTGTTGTCTTAACCATTCGTACATAGCCTTAAAAACCTTTCCGTGACCGGCTTCATTGCCCAGCGACCAGATGATGATCGAAGGATGATTTTTATCTCGATGGAACATCCGTTGGACGCGTTCCATATGCGCAGGAAGCCAGGACATTTCATTGCCGATTTGCGTCTCCTCGGAGTTGGCCAGAGGATGGCTTTCAATATTAGCTTCGTCAATGACGTAGAGTCCGTACTGATCACAGAGGTCGTACCAATCAGGATGATTGGGGTAGTGGCTACTACGCACTGCATTGATATTGTGCTGCTTCATCAACTGGATATCGCGGATCATCAATTCTTTTGTAATCACATGTCCGGTGTGCGGATGCGTTTCGTGGCGATCGACACCTCTTATGTAAACCGGTTGGCCATTGACCAGGAGTTGGCCTTTTTCTATCGCTACTTTTCTAAAACCTATCTGGTCGCTGATGACTTCAATGGTTTCGCCCTTTGGGTCGATTAGTTTTAATATTAAGGTGTAAAGCCGGGGTGTTTCTGCCGTCCAGGATTGAAGGTCGACCAACTTTGTACTGATTTGCAAAGACGTTTCGGAAGTATCCTTTAGTGCAAAATCTTTTTTGTTTTCAAAAACCAAAACACCTAAAGGATCGAGTAATGTTGAGACTAAGGTATAATCTTTATTGGCTACGGTGATAAGATTACGAATGGTGAAAATAAGATCAAGGGCTCCGTTTTTAGTAGCGGAATCGAAGTCTGCTTTTACACGATAATCAAAAATATGAACAGCCGGTCTTGCAAACAAATAAACCTCGCGCTCAATCCCTGTGAGCCGTAGCATGTCCTGGCTTTCGATATAACTCGCATCACTCCAGCGGAATACTTGAATCGCTAAGGTGTTAGTTCCTGGCTTGAGGTATTTCGAAATATTAAACTCCGCAGCCGTTTTCGATCCTTGAGAGTAGCCAACTTCCTGCCCGTTGATCCAAAGCGTGAGATTGGATTTTACAGCACCAAAATGAATGGAAACTTCCTTTTTCTGCCAGTTTTCAGGGATTTCAAAAGTCCGGAGATAGGAACCTACCGGATTATAATCATCCGGCACATCCGGCCATTGTGTGCTAAATGGATATTTTTCATCAAGATAAACCGGGTAACCGTAACCCTGGGTTTCCCAATTGCCAGGTACCTTTATTTCATCCCAGCCGGCGTCATTATAGTTTGGTTTAAAAAAGCCGGAAGGACGATCTGCTGGTTTTTTTACCCAGTTAAATTTCCAGAGACCATTGAGTGATTGAAAATTGTCAGCGGATTCTTTTTTATTTTTTAAAGCAGATTCGAGATTTGAAAAAGGAAAGTAATGGGCATGGGGCGCTTCTTTGTTGATAGCGAAAACGGAGTGGTCTTCCCAGCGGTTTTGGCCTTGGATGAATGTGGATATTATTATAATTAAAAGAAAAGTAATGACCTTGGATTTCATAATTTATTGAATTTGAAATCAAGGTAATTAAATTCTTGGGAAATGCGGATAATAAGGAAGTTGTTAAGGAGGGTTAAGAATAGGAGGACTTAACCCTCCTTAACAACTCTACCCCTCCTTAACTACCTTTTTAAAGCTTACTTCTTCCGATTAAAAGCCAAGGCACTCACCATCCAATTCGGTAAGGTTTTAAGCGGGTCTCTGTTGCGGAGGTTAAGGTACCAGTTTACTTTTTTGAGGATAGGCACTTTGTGGGTTTCGACAAATTCGATCAGAGTACCGTCAGGATCTTCGATATAAGAAAAATGTCCGGCGGCTTCACCCATATCAAAACTATCGGTGCTGTCAATAGTAAATGGATAACCTTTGGAAGTACAAAGCTCCCGAAGTTCATCCATACCATTGATATCAAAACAGAGATGGATAAAACCGAGGTCACCCCAGAGGCGGTCTTTGAAAACCGGCTGCGCTTCTCTATCCAAAACCTGTACTAATTCGATCTCACTATCGCCGAGTAATTTGCTGAATGCACCCTGTCGTTTTTTACTGTTCTTTAAAATGACCCTTCGGAATTTTTGATCACCTCCCGGTAAATTGGAATAGTCGGAAAAAGTATCCGTAGCATCACAGATGATCTCATCATAGCCAAGGATTCCAGTATAAAGCGCTTTGGATTTTTCAATATCTGACACCCCAATGGTACAGCCATAGACACCGCCAGTATGCGATTTATAAGACTTAAACCAATCCTCCGCTTCGACTACTTCACAAAGATTACCATAAGGATCTTTTAGATAAAAATGTTTTTTGCCTGCCGGATTTTCAGCAACTTCATTTAAAATATTGACGCCTTGTTTCTTTAAAATAGCATAAGAACGTGCTACATCCCGGCTTTTGAATTTGGCGATAAAGATGCCATAATCGCCCAATAAAACCTGAAAGCCAGGAGCTTGAGGTACCCTGGAGGTATACTGCCAGATTTCCAATCCACCACCGCCCTGGATATTTATAGCAAGAATCGCATGACGACTTCTTGGCTCTCCTCCGGTATATTTCAACATCAGCCCTGCCTCCGCTGCTTCATCGAATACGGAGATGTCCATACCGAGATGATTTTTATACCAGTCGAAGGCTTCCTGTACATTAGGAATTCCGATGCCGATTTGTTGGATACCTGAAATGACCATAATAATGAATTAAGAATTAGAAATTAGGAATTAGAAATGTGCCCTTCCGAGCCATGTCCTGAGTTTATCGAAGGAGAGCTTGCGAATCGAGAAAAGGAATTGTTTGAAGAAGTGGTCAGAGGTTAAAGGTCAAAGGTCAGAATCGTAGCGACCTGACCTTTGACCCTTGGCCGTTCATCTCTTATCTCTGGTAAAGTTCCTCCCAGGCGACTTCTTTTTGGTAGTCACCATTTTTGAGTTTTGAAGATATTGCTTCGAAAGCTTCAAGAGATTCGTGAATATCCTCGAGAGTATGAACCGCCGTCGGGATTAATCGAAGGATGATCATGCCTTTCGGAATTACCGGGTAAACCACGATGGAACAGAATATTCTATAATTTTCTCTTAAGTCATGAACCATACGCATCGCCTCTTCAACAGAGCCGTTCATATAAACCGGAGTTACACATGAATTGGTATTTCCAATATCAAAGCCTTTTTCTTTTAATCCGTTTTGAAGGGCATTTACATTTTCCCAAAGTTTATTTTTATGCACAGGATCTTTCAGCATTTTTAAGCGAAGGAATGCACTTTGTACCAAAGGCATAGGCAGCGATTTCGCATAGATCTGTGACCTCATATTGTATTTCAAGAATTTGATAATATCCTTATCACCAGCCAGGAAGGCACCAATGCTGGCCATTGATTTTGCGAAAGTAGCAAAGTATACATCAATTTCATCCTGTATTCCCTGAAGCTCTCCTGCACCTGCACCTGTTTCTCCCAATACGCCAAAGCCATGGGCATCATCCACTAAAAATCTGAACTGATATTTTTCTTTTAATGCGACAATTTCCCGGAGTTTACCCTGATCACCACGCATTCCAAATACTCCCTCACTTATCACAAGAATTCCACCTTTCGTTTTTTCAACAATCTTGGAAGCAGACTCCAGGTGTTTTTCAAGGCTTTCGATATCATTATGCTTAAAAGCAAAACGCTTACCAGGATACATTCTTACCGCATCAACGATACAAGCATGACTTTCCGCATCGTATACGACGACATCACGTCCCCGAGGGCTCAATAAAGCATCAATAGCTGACAGAATTCCCTGATAACCAAAGTTGACAAGATAGGCTGCCTCTTTGGATTCAAATGCAGCTAATTGTCGTTCCAGTTCCTCATGCATTTCTGTATTACCAGACATCATTCGGCTACCCATTGGATAAGCAAGTCCCCATTTAGCAGCAGCTTCAGCATCTTCTTTACGGATATCAGGATGATTCCCAAGTCCTAAGTAATTGTTGACGCTCCAGCAAATTGTTTCTTTGCCATTAAATTCCATTCGGTTAGAGAGTTCTCCACCCAATTTTGGAAAAATCCAATATCCTTCAGCGATTTCTGACCATTGACCTAATGGCCCGGGATTATTTCTTATTCGATCGAAGATATCCATGTTACGTTTTTTACTTTAAAAATAATGACCAAAGGTAAGGGGATAACGGACAATATTGAAATCAAAAGGGAAATTAAAATCAAAATGAGGTGGTTTTGCAGGGAGGAGGTCATTTTTAGGGGTTTTGTTGATTGTTTTGGGCTGTAACTTGCTTATTGGGGTGGCGCAAGTTGGAAACTTGCTTTATTGGCTACCGGTAAGTTACGCTGCGCTAAACTTACTTCAGTAATGATTATACCGTCTTTGTCATAGATTGTTTTTTCGGGAACCTAATGAAGCATAATACACACAATAATTCTTAATCCCCTTTTCGTTTAAAAAGTCTAAATTAAATTCCGTGGAATAAACTTTGAGAACTCTGCGAGTTAGGAAGTGAAGGGCTGGAGTTCTTAAAGTCACTCGGTCACTTGGTTTTAAGAACTCTAGCCTCTACCATCCCACGGAGTTCTCAAAACAAAACATTGTCACGACATTTGTCAAAGAGCCATTTATTAAAATTAAATCTATGACCTGAAAACTTACCAGAAAATATTTACTCACATTAAAAATTCGAACTATGGTAAGCTATTCCAGGATCATAAGCCTCTCTTTTTTAGGGATTTTAATCTTGTCCCTTTTTTCTACTTGCGAAAAAGGTGAATCGATAGCACTCGAACCGGAGCTACGGACATTTCCCGGAGTGGATGAAGCATTATGGGATTTATTCGAAGCCTTTGAAATAGAAGGAGCTAATCGTGGATTTGAAGTCGATTTAATTAGCGAAGGCATTACCGGTAATATCGAAGCAATCGATGAAGAGCATGTCGCTGGTCAATGTTCCTATAGCGAAATATTCCCAGGCAAGGTCACGGTCGACTCAGAATTCTGGATCAACAGCAGCGCTAATTTTAAAGAATTTATTGTCTTTCATGAACTTGGTCATTGCTACTTGCATAGAGGGCATCGGGAAGATTTTGATGATCTCGGAAGGTGTGTCAGTATTATGAGAAGCGGATTGGAAGAGTGCCGGGATAATTATAACGTGCTTACTCGGGAGCAGTTTATCGATGAGCTTTTTAATCCCGAAGAGTTTTAAAGGAAGAATTCCTAAATCTTAACTGCTTTCCATTTCCCTTTTCTAAAAACATAAATACTAAGGATGGCAAGGATGCTCTCACTGATGGCAATAGACCAATAGACTCCTTTAGTGCCAAAATCAAGCTGTACCAGCGTATAAGCCAATGGAATTTGAATTAACCAAAAGGCAATGATATTAAGCACCGTTGGAGTGTAAGTATCCCCGGCGCCATTGAAAGCCTGACTGAGTACCATCCCGTAAGCAAAGAATACATAACCGGCGCAGATGATTCGAAGACTGGTCTTACCTGCTTCAATAACATTGGGATTATCACTAAAAATGGAGATAATTGGTCGGGCGAAAGTGAAGAAAATAATAGAAATAAAAAGCATAAAGAGCATATTATAAAAAGCAGAAGTCCAGACGGATTTTTCTGCCCGTTCCGGTTGCTGGGCTCCGAGATTTTGACCGACCAGTGTCGCCGCTGCATTGGCTAATCCCCAGGAAGGTAGAATCGTAAAAATAATAACCCGGATCGAAATGATATACCCTGCGAGTACTTCTTCAGAAAAATTGACAGAGATAATTCTCATGATAAATAACCAGCTGGCAGATGCGATCAAAAACTGAAAAGTACTGCCTGAGGCTACTTTTATGATATTTAGAATAATATCAAAAGCAATCATAAGATGCCGCTTTGCCACTTTTACGATAGCTTTTCCATTAAATAAAATATACAATTGTACTAAAACGCCAACGCCTCTTCCGATGGAAGTTGCTACTGCAGCACCTTGTACCCCCAACTCCGGAAAAGGGCCGATACCGAATATAAAAAGTGGATCCAATATTATGTTCAACCCATTTGAAAGCCATAATACTCGCATAGCAATTACCGCATTTCCTGCGCCACGAAAAACGCCATTCAGCAAAAAAATCAGCATGATGAAGATATTCGTAGCAAACATAATCTGCGTAAAACCTAAGCCTTCGGTGATCAATTTTTCACTACCTCCCATCAATTCCAAAATATCCCTGGCAAACACCACACCACAGATGCCAAAGATTATTGAGATAGCTATTGCCAAAATAATTGCCTGAACAGCCACCACACTGGCACCTTCCGGATTCTTTTCCCCGATCCTCCGAGATACCATCGCCATCGCAGCGGTCATCATCCCAATCGCCAGGGAATAAACGATCATCAACACAGATTCCGTCAATCCTACCACACCGATGGCTTCTTCGCTGATTTTTCCAACAAAATATATATCCACCACCGCAAAGAGAGATTCCATCACCATTTCCAGAATCATGGGTACTGCAAGGAGTATAATTGCTCTATTGATACTAATCTTGGTCAGGTCTTCTTCACTTCCTTTTATCGCCGTGAAGATAAGGGCTAATAATTTCCGCATTCAGTTTTTTTAGAAAGTACTATTGGCATACAAAGTTCGGTTTTCGGAGTTCGGTACTTCGATGTTCAGGTTTAAAATTATACCTACTATCCAAAGTGCGAGGCACTCATCCGCTGCGCGTAGCGCCTATCACTTCCTGACGAAGTCAGGACTATCGACTTCCCGTACGGGACTATCACTTTCTAACCCCAGGTTAGAACTATCACTTCCAAACGAGGCAGCCTGCCGTGAGTTTATCGAAGGGCAGGCTGCCTCGGTTTGACCATCATTCCCGCAACTCCAAACCCTGCCGAATCCCCTTTTCTACCGCCGGTACCCCTCTTTCCATCCACAAAGGTATCGATTCTCCCATTAGATAATAATCAAAAAACTGTTGCATACGAATATTAAAATCCAAGCGATTTTGTCTTTTGAGTGGCCAATGCGGTTCATCATTATAGTTTAACAACCAGGCTGGCTTATTGAGCCTTCGCATCGCCACAAAAAACTCAATGCCCTGATACCAGGGAACTGCCCCGTCTTTATCGTTATGCAAAATAAGGACAGGCGTTTCGATCTTATCTGCATAAAAAATCGGAGAGTTTTCCAGATAACGGACATGCTGATCCCAGATAGTGCCGCCGATTCTACTTTGCGTATTTTCGTATTGAAACATCCTGCTTAGGCCGGATTTCCAGCGGATACCGCCATAGGCACTAAACATATTGACCACCGGAGCACCCGCCTCTGCACAACGGAAAAGGTTGGTTCTCGTGATCAAATGTGCAATCTGATAACCACCCCAGCTATGACCTTGCAAGCCGATCCGGTCTTTATCAATAAACCCTTCGCGAATCAAAGCGGTAGTGCCTGATATCACCGAATTTTCGGCGCTCTCTCCCGGATAACCCACTTTATATACCACGTCCGGATTGAAAATCACATAGCCACGACTGGCATAAAAAGCATAATTGATGGTCGAGCGATGAGGATATGGCGCCCGATGCCGATGCAATCCATCAGAACTCCGCTCATAAAAATTGACGATCATCGGATACTTTTTATTGGGATCAAAATTTTCGGGTTTGACTAATAGTCCCTGCAATTTTTGTCCGTCGGAAGAAAGCCATTCGTACATTTCGATACTTCCCCAGGAGTATTGGGATTGTTGGGGATTGGCATCACTGATCTGTTTTGCGTTTTGGAAAGTCCGATCAGTGACCAGCAGATTCGGATAGGTTTGAAAATCTTCTTTGGTGAAAAGGAAACGGTCTGCATCTCTGGCTTTCTGAGGCCGGCTGGTATATCGGATACCTTCGGCGACTATCAGCGACTGACCTTTCCCGTCAAAACGCACTTTTGCAAAGCCACTTCGTTTTGTGTTTTCTTCAAAAAGAGAAAGCAGCAATTCATTTGCAGGATCAATATATTTTTCCTCGGGGTCAGTTCGGATATAGCGGTAGCGGGTCTGTGATTCCCGGCCTTTAGTCAGGCGCTTGGGATTTTCCATATTTGTCGGATCGATAATCCAAATGTCAAAACGGTCATGGACTAAAAATTTTTTATCGTCCTTTGTCCAGCCCATGTTTCCATAAGAATCTGGAAGCATCGGCCGGTCATTCAATTCATCATAGAATTTTGCCGTTCGGTTGTCAGTGACCGTATTGGTTTGACTGGTAGCGGTGTTATAGGTTTGCCAAACCGTATCAATGGCATTAAACCAATATACAAATTTTCCGGCTGGTGAAATACGGGGAGAACCTTTTATCTTATGCGCAAATTTATTTTTTGTGCCCGTTTCCATATTGATCAGGTACATATCCCTATATTCAGGAAAGCCTTCCCAACTGGCAGATTTCAAATAAGGTTCACGGGTAGATCCTACTGCATACGCTATGTCCCCATCTTTGTCCATGTTTATCTCAGATACTTCAGGATCAGCTAGTTGCACAAATTTGTTTATTGAAATATTCCAGAAACAGGTATAGGATTGCTCTTTATCTTTAGTCAATTGAGATTGTTGTTGCGTATGGAGCCGGGCATCGTTCCAGGACCAGACTTCTACATTGACGATGTCTTCTTCCAGTAGGGTAGTGTCTTTCAGGATTGGTGGCGGAGTAATACCAAAAAACAAGCGTTCCTTGTTTTCTGAAAATCGAAGCTTATTGAATTCGCTGACTATCCAATCCTTTGGAAGCATTTTATGTTGATTATCCACGAGTTGTTGCGCTTCCTTTTTTTTATCATTCCAATAATACAAATGGTAAGGCCGGACTTCGGTTTTCGTAGTATCCAGATCACCCAGGAAAGCAGCCTGTGATCCTTCCTGATCGAAACACAGCGATTTATAAACGCCTTTAGATTTTAGAACCGGGCTCAAAGTTGATTTTTTACAATCGAAAAGATAAACTCCCTGGTCAAAGGTTGAGTCTTTACTTTCACTGGCCACTAATATTTTCTCTCCTTTTTCAGCAAATACATATTCCTTTCCCGAAGGAATATTTAATTCGAAATCATTATTTAAATTTTTGATGACTAAAAAATCGTCGGGTTTCTTTTTCCCTTTTTTATCCGTGCTATCCTTTGCCTCGGGAAGGATTGCTTTGGCTTCATATACTAGCCAACCTGACCATTTCTTAGGGATCGTATATTTTTTTACATTGGGGATTTTCGTAAGGATTTGGGTTTTTAGATTATAAATACCCAGGGTGTCAGCAGGCAAATCTTTTTTCTTTACCTTTCGCTGCTTCATAGCCCGGATCGTATCGACAGGGATTTTTATATTGAAAATAACAAACTGGTTATCCTCCGAAATTTGCCCATCGCTTCCTCTTTCAAAGGAATATTCCTTGCCCGAATCAATATGATTGATCAAAAAGAGGGGATCACTTCGTTCTATCGTCAATGAATAGGTCGCCCATTCTCCATTATTTGAAATATGTGGCTGGCTGATCGTTTTCCAGATATCGAAATCCCCGTGATCCAATTGTTTCTTATTTGGATTTTGGGCGGTGGAAAATAAAGGAATAAATAGAAGGAATAGAATATTGTAATTTGACATGATAAAAATTTGCCTGAAATTAAGTAAAATTATCCTTTTGGGGATAATTTTAAGATAGTACCTTTTCAAATACAAAGGATGTTATATATAATGCCTTTAGACTATTACCTGATCAATGAGCGGATAATGAAATATGGCAAACGTTTGACAGGCGCTATTTTAATTTCCAATTCTTATTCCAATCTTAAGTATTAAAATTTCGTTAAAGCTGTAAATGGAAATTGATCTTTTGCTTATTTTTATTTTTTGAATAAAAAAAATCAAATCATGAAAGCCTTAAAACTCTTATTAGCCGCCGTTCTCCTAATCGGCGGGTTCTTTTTAGGAACAGCCTGGAAATCACAAGATATTGACCAATCGAAAACCTCCGATAAGACAATTGAAACCAATACTCAAAATGCACAAATAACGGCTAAATTTGTTGGGAATGACGAGGAATCAAAGTCATTTAGTCTGAACAGTGATGAAAAAGCAATCATCAAATTATTTGAAGAGGGTGCTCCTTCCACTGTTTTTATCAATACCTCGAACTATCAGCGGGATTATTGGACACGAGATGTATCAGAAATTCCTCGTGGATCCGGTACTGGTTTTATTTGGGATAAAAAAGGCCACATCATTACCAATTACCATGTGATTAAGGGGGCAGATCGTGCTAAGATAACCCTTGCGGATCAGTCGACCTGGGACGCCAAACTAGTAGGCTATGAAGCAAGTAAAGACCTAGCTGTGCTAAAAATAGAAACGCCTGCTAATCAACTCCGGCCATTTCCGCTTGGAGAATCTGAAAATCTTAAAGTCGGTCAGACTGTTTTGGCTATCGGAAATCCTTTTGGATTGGATCAGTCATTGACGACCGGAGTGATCAGTGCGCTGGGTCGGGAGATCGAATCTGTGTCAGGTGTTCCGATTCGGGATGTGATCCAGACAGATGCGGCTATTAATCCCGGAAATTCAGGCGGGCCACTTTTGAATTCTGGCGGGCAGTTGATTGGCGTAAATACAGCTATTTATTCTCCGTCGGGTGCCTATGCCGGCGTCGGTTTTTCCATTCCGGTGGATATCGTAAAATGGGTAGTGCCACAGCTCATCGAACACGGGCGGATCATGCGCCCCTCGCTTGGGGTAGAATTGGCTGCCAGTAACATCGCCCGGAGAATTGGCGTAGAAGGGGTATTGGTTTTAAATGTATTTGAGGGTAGTGCTGCGGAAAAAGCAGGGGTTAACCCGACTATCCGAAATCGACGTGGAGAGATCGAATTAGGGGATATTATCGTAGGTATTGATGAGGATGCCATTAAATCAAAAAATGATTTGCTATTGACACTGGAGAAATATAAACCAGGGGATACGGTTACTTTACAATTAATCCGCGCGAAAAAAACGCTAAAATTTCCAGTAGTTTTGGATGGTGGAGAATAATTGTTATTTTGCTGCGGAAGAGTAGACTTTATTCTGTTTTCGGTTTTCGACATTCGTAGCCGCTCTGACGTACATTTTTTTGGAATAAAGTCTAGTATTTACTGAGTCCTTAGGTTAGTACTCGAATGTGAAAACAAAACAAAACAAAACAAAACAATGAAATATATTAAAGTGGGCGAGACCGATATTCCTGTACTGGGACTCGGGACTTACCTCATCAAAGGAAAGGAAGCGGTAAACACCATTGAACAGGCGATTGATATCGGGTATCGACATATTGATACCGCTCAATTATATGATAATGAATCAGAAGTAGGAACAGCCATTCAAGAATCTCCGGTTGATCGGGCCGATATTTTTTTAACGACTAAAGTCTGGCCTTCACAATTGTCCAAAGAGGATTTTTTACCTTCCGTGGAGGATAGCCTCCGTAAGTTAAAAACGGATTATGTGGATTTGCTCCTGGTACACTGGCCCAATGCGGATATCCCTATACAGGAGACGATCGCGGAATTGATCAAGGCTCAGGAGCAGGGTAAGGCAAAACATATTGGGGTGAGTAATTTTCCGATTGCTTTACTAGCCAAGACCATGGGACTCGGTGCCCCCATCATTTGCAATCAGGTAGAATATCATCCTTACATCGATCAATCTGTATTAAAAGGATGGATGGATCATAATAATTTGATACTTCCGGCTTATACTCCCTTGGCCCAGGGGCGGGTTTTTAAAGATAATTCAGTACAAAAGATTGCTGATCATGCTGGCAAATCTATAGCTCAGGTAGTACTTCGCTGGCTAATTCAGCAGGAAAATGTCATGGCTATCCCTAAAAGCACTAATCCTGAACGCCTAAAAGCTAATTTAGACATTTTTGATTTCTCTCTTTCTGAAGAAGAAATGAAAATGATGAATGCGCTTTCTGCAGGTAATCAGCGATTTGTACGGTCTTCTAGTGATCCGGATTGGGACTAGAGCAGGGGTGAGAGTGTGAGGGGTGAGTTTCTCGACTTGCAAAGGACACATTCTTAATTCCTCATCCCCCTGCCTCCACTGCCTTCCGCACACTACCATGCGCCAGCAACAAAGCCTGAGCGGGATCATAGGGCAAATCCAGTGCAGACATAATCATCCGCGTACCCCGGTCGAGCAGCTTATTATTACTCAATAGCATATCCACCATTTTGTTGTCTTTGACCCGGCCGAGCTGGATCATTACAGAAGTGCTGATCATATTGAGGATTAGCTTTTGGGCAGTGCCGGCCTTCATACGCGTACTTCCGGTCACAAACTCCGGCCCTACGATCACTTCGACAGGGAAATCTGCATGTTCGGCTAACGGAGAACCAGGATTGCAGGTAATACAGCCGGTGGTAATTCCCTGAGCCTGGCAGGCTTTGAGTCCATGAACCACATAAGGCGTGGTACCCGAAGCCGCGATGCCGATGACGACATCTTGATTGGTAATAAAATATTCGGAAAGATCTTTCCAGGCCTGCACAACGGAATCTTCTGCATGCTCCACAGCTATACGGATGGCAGTATCTCCACCGGCTATTATCCCGATAACCCAATCGGCCGGGACACCAAAAGTGGGCGGACACTCGGAGGCATCCAGAATTCCCAATCGCCCGCTTGTACCTGCACCAATATAAAAAAGGCGGCCGCCATTTCGCATTTTCGGAACAATGTCTTCTACCAATAAGGTGATCTCCGGAATCACTTTTTCAATAGCCAGGGGAACAGAACGATCTTCCTGGTTGATATATCCCAATAATTCCTGGACAGACATTTTGTCCAGATGACGGTAATTGGAGTTCTCCTCTGTTATCTTTTCCAAGTTAAAAATTTACACTTTAATAAATATCTTACGCCAATACAATATCCATCCAATACCCAACAAAAGCAAGACATTAAATAATGCCCAGCCAAACGAGGCATTGATATCTGAAAGGAAAGAAGTAAAGAAAGTATTGTAAAGCCAGCCTTTTAGAGAGATGGTTTCTCCGGTAGCGGTTGTCCATTTGATGATTCCAAATAACCTGGCGATCAACCCGGAGAGTGCATAGATGATCAGGGCATTCATTCCAAAAACAATAAAAGGCTTTGTTCCTTTTTTATACCCCAATACATCTACCAGCCAATAAATCACGCCAAGAAATAATAGCGACACACCGCTCACGTACAACACATAAGAGCTTGTCCAGAGATTTTTATTGATCGGGAAAGTGAGCGACCAGACAAAACCTGCTGCAACCAAAATAGCGCCCATACCCAGAATCCCCGTCAATTTTTTATAAACATCCATATCCCTTCGAATCCAAAGTCCGGTCAACACACCAAGGAGACAGGTACCCACTGACGGGATCATACTCAATAGTCCTTCTGGATCCCAGGTCTTCTGATAAAGCCTGCCAGGTAAGAGGTGTCGATCCAGATAGGCTTCGAGATTTACCCCTCTTTGATAATTGCCAGCCACAAAATTATCAGAAATTTGATGCAATGGCTCTAGATCAAATAAACCATGAGCCGTCATGACCTTTCCAGTGTCCAGTGCCTGTTGCATAACCTCATCTATCGGTACCGGGATGAAGGCCATCATCAACCAGTATGCAACCAGACAGGCAACGGTCACCCAAATTACTCTTTTCCAATCCGCATATAAAAATATCAGTGCCGTGATGCCATACACTATAGCAATTCGGGGAAGGACGCCTGCTATCCGGAGTGGAAATTCATAATAAGGGAAGCCATTTAGAAAAACACCAATGGCAAAAATAATCAGGGTTCGCCAGAGAATCTTTTTAATAATGGCAGATTTATCATCCCCTCTGGATTTTCGTTTGGCGATAGCGAGCGCAATCGAAACACCCACAATAAAGAGGAAAAAAGGAAAAACCCAATCTGTCGGGGTACAACCATGCCAGTCCGCATGGAGGAGTGGTGAATAGACATTAGCCCAATCGCCCGGATTATTGACGAGGATCATAAAAGCGATAGTCAAGCCTCGAAAGATATCAAGGGAGAGTAGGCGGGTACTTGTATTCATTTTTTATTTTCGTTTTGTTCGTTGAAAATAAACAAAAAATAGAACTCATTATGAATACAGGTAAAATAACTAAAAACAAAAACCTAAGCAATTGACTATCAATTGCTTAGGTTTTATATGGTAAGATTGAAATAATGCCTTTAAAATGCAAACCTACCCGATACTTGGCAGGTAGGCTCACAGGTGATAGAGTATGAAACTTAAATTTTTAATCATTATAAGCACTCTCGTGGCACAAATTAGCTAAATAAAATTAAAATTCAATGGACTGGATAAAATATTTATATTAGATAAATAGAATTTATCAGGTGCTTAGCAAAATTAAAATACTAAAAAAATATATTATACCTGTTCTGGTGTAAAACGATATTTATATCTTAGCCCATCATATCCGGATTATACAATTTTTGTAATCTGGTTTTTAGAGACACAGCATGGTAAAATCAATCTTTGGAATGAAACTATTCAAGTCATATTTGCTACTTATATTAATTTGTCTGATCGCTTCTTCTTGTGCCAACAAACGGCTGAATTACAGCCAAGCTCAAAAAGACTGGGAACAAAACATCCCGGGAGATACGGAGATCGAACATACCATGTTTCTGATCGGGGATGCAGGCAATTCAAAGGAAGGGAAGATGGCGCCTGCGCTCCGGTTACTAAAAAACAAACTGGAACAGGCAGGGGATCAAAGTAGTGTGATTTTTCTTGGAGACAATATTTACCCTGGAGGAATGCCGCCAAAATCCAATGTGGAAGGCAGGGAGGATTGTGAGACTAAACTAGATTTGCAATTAGCAACCTTAGAAAATTTTAAAGGGAGACCGATCTTTATTCCCGGCAACCATGACTGGCGGTATGAGGGTCTTAAAGGGGTAAAACGGCAAGAAAAATATATTGAAAAAGCTTTAAATAAAGGGATTGAAGAGGAAGATGACTGGGAAAATTACTTTCTCCCTGATGATGGCTGTAGCGGCCCGGTACTGGTTGAACTTACCGATAATGTCGTGGTGATTATTATTGATAGTCAATGGTGGATGGAAGACTGGGATACAGAACCAAAGATCAATGATGGATGTGAAGTAAAGAGTAGAAAAGTTTTTCAGTTTATGATGGAAGAAGCCCTGCGTAAATATCGCCGGAAAAATGTAGTGGTAGCCATGCACCATCCGCTCTACTCAAATGGCCCTCATGGCGGGTATTATACGGTGAAGCAACATTTGTTTCCGCTGACTGATCTTGATGAAAATTCCTATGTCCCTTTACCGATCATCGGTTCTATTGCCGCTTTTTTGAGAGCCACTATTGGGACTAAGTCAGACCTCGCCAGTCATCAATATTCAGCATTTATAGAGGCCATGCTTTTTGGTGCCAAGAAAAATGGTCGGTTTATCTTCGCATCCGGTCATGAGCATAATCTGCAATACATTGAAAAAGATAACCAGTATCAGATTGTAAGTGGCAATGGTTCAAAGCAAAGCCCTGCCCATCTCGGCAAAGGCGCTGAATTTACATACGGTGGGTCCAATGGCTTTTCACAATTGGATTTTTATAAAGACGGTGCGGTATGGGTCAAATTTTGGGTAGTGGATGAAGATAATCCGGAAGGCAAAGAAGTTTTTCGAAAAAAAATAAAAGATAAAATTGGTGGAGAAGAAGAAAACATAATAACCAGCTTTCCTGAGTTTGAAGAAAAGAAAGATACGGTCAAAACACACCTCTTTACTTATGATGTCAAAGAAAAAGGAGCGATTCATAAAGCTTTATTGGGCGCACATTATCGGGATCTTTACCGTCAGGAATATAAAATGGAAGTCCTTGATCTTTCAACGTTCAGAGGGGGAATGACTCCTGCCAAACGAGGTGGTGGCAACCAGACCAACTC
>JBLHJZ010000015.1:0-17931 GCA_047619515.1 Saprospiraceae bacterium
GTTGACCCACAAGGACTCGAACCTTGAATGCAAGTACCAAAAACTTGTGTGTTACCAATTACACCATGGGTCAATACACGCTTATTTCGGAAGCGACTGCAAATTTATAACAAAATTACTATTTTGTAAAGTTCCCAGGAGTTTTTTTTTGATCTATTTTTCAAAGCCTCCGCAGCCTCAAAGAATCAGGCTCTGACAATGCCCTGCATATGGTTTAAAAAGTGCTGGTACATTTGCTCATCATTGAGGATATCGTATAGGAATTCGTGGTATTCCGCAAAGTCCGGGAGGTTGTTATGTCCGCCTTCGGCAATTTCAAAGACTTTAACTTTGGTCGGCGCTACCGCTTTTAAGCCTAAGGTATTACTAAATGGGATCAGTCGGTCTTTTCGTCCATGGAGGATAAATATCGGGCAACTTACTTTTTTGATAAACAGGTCGGTACGCATTTGGTATTTCAAGAGCCAGCGGATGGGTAAAAAGAAGCCATATCGCCGGATTTGTTTCAAAAAACTAAAATAGGGGGAATCGAGAATTAGCATCCTTGGCGAATTCCAGGAAGCGATCCGGGCTGCAATGCCACTGCCTAACGAGCGGCCATAAATGATGACCCGCTCTTCCGTGTATTGCGCACTTAGCCATTTATAGATATGCTGGGCGTCATTATATAATATAGCTTCTGTCCTTTTGCCATGACTTTTCCCAAAACCCCGATAGTCGACCATAAAGAAATCATAGCCTTTGCTTACAAAATCACGGGCAAATTTCCCCCAACCTTTGATACTCCTCGAATTGCCTTTCAAATAATAAATGACTCCTTTCGAATTAGGTACCTTAAAGTGTATCCCGTTGATCACTCCCCCATCTTCCATGTCAAAATTTACTTCTTCAAAAGGAAAGGGATATTTGTACAGAAAATATTTGGGCAACTTCTCCGGACGGAAAAAGAAAAAATCCTGAACAAAATAAAAAAGCAGGTTCAGCGCCAGATAAAAAATTCCCAGAATGATCAATATCTTGATAAGCATGTAAGTGGGCTCGAATGTTTGACCAAATTAGGTGTTTTATAGGAGAAATGAAAAAAAGCGCAAAAAGAGAGGGATTCGGTATTAGGCTTTCGGTGTTCAGCAACGGAATACCTAAAACGAAATCCCGAACACCTAATATACCACTATCCTTCCACCAATTGATAAATCGCAGCTAAATTCCTTCCTTCTTCATTATAATCCAAACCGTAACCAACCACGAACCGATTTGGAATTTCAAAACCGCAATAGTCAGTGTGAACCGGGTGTTTTATGGCTTCGGGCTTGACTAGCAATGCAGCCAACCTGATAGAAGCAGGTTGTAAGTCAGCTACGTGTTTTAAAAATTGATGTACGGTAGTCCCGGTATCTATGATATCTTCGACAATAATTACATCCCGGTCTTTAAGGTCAAGGCTGAGCCCGATTTGAGTAGCCACTTTGCCGGTACTTTCTAAACCATCGTAAGAAGAGAGTTTTACAAAAGTCATTTCACAGGGTATCTTACACTGTCTTAGTAAGTCTGCCATAAAAACATAGGAGCCATTGAGTATTGCTATGAAAACAGGTTTCTTTCCCATGTAATCCTGGGTGATCTGTTTTCCAAGATTTTCAACGGAAGCCTGTATCTGTTCCGCAGTTAGAAATATCTCAAATTCAAGATCGAGAACTTTTACTTTTTCTACTTTTGAAATTTCTGACATAGTATTTTGCTTTTTATAAATTATTTCAGGCGTGAGAGATGAAGACCCTTACCTCACTCCTCACCTCTCTCACCTCACCCCTGTTTACAGGCCATATTTATCAATCAAATAAACCAAACTGGTAATAGCCGCTGCACCTAGTTCCAGTTCACGTTTGTTGACGGCATCTATTTTATCAATAGCGGTATGATGATAATCAAAATATCGTTGGGAGTCCGGTCTGAATCCAAAGAGTAAACCTTGCTGACTTTTCAATGGCGAAATATCTGCCCCGCTTCCTCCTTTACTAAAAGTAAGACCATATGCTTCAAGTAAAGGAAACCATTTGATGACATGTTGAAATCTTTCCGTAAAAATTGCATCATGGCCATCGGCACTAAAACCTCTAGGCGTAAAACCGCCGGCATCCGATTCGATAGCCGCAAGGTGAAATTCTCCTTTTTTATTAGAAGCTGCTGCATAGGCGAGACCTCCGGCTAAGCCATTTTCTTCGTTCATAAACAAGACACAACGAATCGTTCGTTTGGGCTTATAGTCCATCCTTTTTAAAAGCTGTAATACCTCCATCGAATGTACACATCCCGCGCCATCATCATGAGCGCCGTCTCCTACATCCCAGGAATCGAGGTGCCCCCCTACCAGAATAATCTCTTCTGGCTTCTCACTACCCCGGATTTCACCAACTACGCTATAAGAAAGCTTATCTTCCAGCTTTCTACAGTTAGTAAAAATAAAAATTTTTATTTTTTCTTTACGGAGTAAAAGACTTAATCGTTCGGCATCGTTGGTGCTAATTGCTAATGCTGGAATAGGCTCGGCATCGTTGAAAACTGTGACACCCGTATGAGGGATATTATCAAGTCTTGTTGTCATTGATCGGACTAAAGTTGCCACAGCTCCATACCTTGAAGCCCGGGCCGGGCCAGTCACTCTTTGGTCGACTGCACCTCCATAAGCATTGAAAGTTCTTAGCTGGGTAGGATCCATAGGGCGATTAAAAAATACAATTTTCCCTGCTATTCCTTCTCGACCAAGTTGGTCTACTTCATCCAGGCTTTTGACTTCTATCACTTCTGCTACCAGGCCTTCTTCCCGGGTGCCTGTTGAATTTCCCAGCGCTAATGCTTTCAAGTCAAGCGAACCGATCGCCTGGGAATTCACGATGCGTACCTGTTCTTGATCCCCTCTTACCCAATGTGGCACCATACAAGGTTCCAGCCATACAGAGTCCAATCCGAGGGTATCTAGCATTTGGCGGGTATATTCTACCGCAGCAGCAGCCTCAGGCGAGCCAGCTAATCTTCCACCAATCCGGGTAGTCAAATGCGTCAGCCAATGGTAGCATTGCCCCTGAGTCAATGCCTTATCATATATTGTACGTATAAAAAAGGCATCTTCATCGCTTGTTTTTTCCTGTGCGGCGACAGGTGTAGTAAATAACGGTATAAGAAAAGTTAAGAGCAATAAGTATTTCATAAACCTATTTTAATGCTATTAAATAAATGCCCAAAGTTAATTTTTTGATTGCGAAACAAGTTAACCCATTTCATCTTTTGTTAAAAACAGTTTTTATTTTTATTTTATAGATAAAACAATATTTTATTTTAATTATCATATTATTTACGTGATAAAATTTCGAATAAAAAGACGATAGTATTTACTTTCTTTTTTTCTTCCCTTTTTCTTCAAAAAATCTTTGACTTTTAAATAAAACCCTTATATTTGTGGTGTTAGTGTAAATAATACAATAACACAAAAAAATAATAGTTGAGGTAATTTACCTTGGAAAATAATTTGGTTTTATTTGGTTAGGGCAGGGGTAGTACAGATTGTACTACCTCTATTTTTTTGTCCTGTCGCCATCTGATTTACTTAGTTTGTCCTAGCAAGGGGCTATTTTTCCATGTCACAGTTTTCTAATTAAAAATGTGTCTTTAAGGAAAAGTTAACGTCATAAAAGCGTTCTTGTAACAATAAGAAATGATAAAGGCTTAATAGGCAATTAAAACAAAAGAGAATTTAATTACTAAAAAAAATTGATCTGTGACTGGCTAAAAAGCCATAAACTTAACTTAAATTGATTACTTTTGTAGTTCAAACAAGAAAATCAATGCTCACAGCACCCAATTTTTTAGTGAAAACTCTCTCAATGCAAGAAGATCCTAAAAGGAACCAAAGTTTCAGAACTGCCCTTCGGTCTGATAGCGAAGTGATTAAGCTTTATCTGAACACTAGGGAAACGGCTTATTTTAGCCTATTGTATAATAGGTATGCAGGAAAGATTTTTAGCAAGTGTATTTCAATGCTTAAAGATGAAGGGCTTGCCCAGGATGCGACGCAGGATATTTTTGTAAAGATATTTGCGAACCTGGCTAAGTTTAGTGAAAAGTCAAAATTCTCTACCTGGATTTATTCTATTACTTATAACTATTGTATCGACTTTATACGAAGAAGAAAGAAAGAGAAGAACCTGTTTACAAGTGAGATGGATACTCCGCCAGATATAGTTGAAGATGTCGATGACAAGGAATTATTAGAAATAGAGATAGAGAAATTAAAAGTCGTTTTGAATGAAATCCCAATCGGGGATAAAGCGATTTTGATGATGAAGTACCAGGAAGATATGAGCATCAAAGAAATCGCAGAGGCTCTTGACAAAACAGAAAGCGCTATAAAAATGAAGATCAAACGGGCTAAAGCCAAAGCTCTTGGAGTGTATAAAGGAATTTTTAATAAAAATTAATTAACACATATGAGTAGTAATAGTTTCAAGCTTTTAGGCAAAGAGGAAGAAGAGCGGTTTCCTCATCCTCCTCCTGAAACAGAAAAGGGCGTTATGGGGAATGTGAGAGTCTTTCAATTTATGTCAAATGTTCTGGAGCTATATATCCCAAAAGTATTTGAGATGTTTATTGCGCTTATTGGAGGCACCCCTGAGCAAGAAGATTCAGCAGCTCCTCCTACCGGTAATTCTCGCAAAGATGGCGATGATATCCCTCACGGAGAACCCAAATAAATTCCTTTTCATATTATTAATAGGAGAACATTTACAAAAACCAACACTACCATCCACCCCTCATCACTTCTAATAGTGATAACCACGCTCAATTATGGACAAAATAATAGAAATACTACGCGCCCTCTACAATGATTTTATTTCAGTAAGCCCCAGGATATTGGGAGCAATCGTTATATTTATTGTAGGTTATGTCATTGCAAAATTTTTGGCATATATCATCAAAAGGATACTTGGTTCTATTGGTATTGATAAACTGGCAGCAAAACTTAATGAGATTGAATTTATTGAAAAATCGAGTATTAAGATTATTCCCAGTGTTGTATTTTCTAAAATTGTATACTATACGTTGCTATTAATCTTTACGATTTTAGCTTCCGAGTACCTTGCCATTGATGCAATCACCGGATTGGTAAGAGACATCTTAGCCTATATCCCCAACCTGATTGCCGCATTATTAGTATTAATTATTGGTTTACTCATTGCTCAATTTATTCAGAACATCCTGGTCACGACGTTAAAATCACTGGGGGTTCCTTCCGCAAAATTTGTGGGTGTTTTTGTCTTTTATTTTATCTTCCTGATGGCTGTTATAACGGCTTTGGCACAGGTAGGTATTGACACGGATTTTATTTCCAACAATCTTTCTATCATTATTGGCGGTTGTGTCTTTGCCTTTGCTTTAGGCTATGGATTGGCATCCAAAGATATGATGGCTAATTTCCTCGCCTCTTTTTATAGCAAAGAAAAAGTTAAAATTGGTGACATTCTCAGTGTTGCCAACGTCAAAGGAGAGGTTATAAAAATTGATAGCGCATCAATTACACTGCTTACCAAGAATAGCAATGTCGTAATTCCCTTGAGTAAATTAACCTCAGAAACTTTTGAAATTCATGAGCCCTGATCGTTAAGATTTTTCAAAAAGGACTATTTCTATACTGACGCTAAAGGCGATTTCCAAGGATAACCTCTTCGTCGTCGGAATATTTAAAAGGCTATCACTATGACAATAGTTTTAGATAAGATTTGTATTGATTATTAAAATAACTATAAAACACAAACAGAAGTACAATGAAAAAAGTAATACTATTTTTTGCCCTGACCTTGTGCCTTATATCAATAACAAGCGCACAGACAGTAGAAGAAATGCAAGATCAGAAAACAGCAAAAGAAGCAGAGCTAGCGCCGCTTAAAGCTCAATTGAATGAATTGACTGGTAAAGTAGGGGCGTTGGAAGGAGAAATAGCCACCCTTACTGATCTGTTGACGCCCTACCCAAGATGGAGCACCGGTGCTTTTGGAACGATCGGATTTAACTTTGCAAACTTCAATGACTGGCTATCTAAAGAAACACCAAACACTTCGGCTGCAACAATCGGATTTACACTGAATGGTTTTGCTAACCTGGATCAAAAGAAATATTTCTGGAGGAATGCTGCTGCTTTAAACCTGTCCTGGCTGAAGTTTGATAACAAAGATATCGATACTGATAATGATAAGTTTCAAGTCGCTGCTGATGCCTTCAATATCTCTTCTTTATTTGGATACAAATTAAATGACAAATGGGCGGTCTCTGCTTTAGGAGAATACAGGACAGCTGTACTTCGGGACCAATTCAATAATCCCGGATTCCTGGATTTTGGTCTTGGAGCTACCTGGACACCAATTGCTGACTTGATTGTAGTTATTCATCCACTGAACTACAATTTTGTTTTTTCTGATGAGAAGTTTAATTATACTTCAACTCTTGGCGCAAAGATCGTAGCAGATTACACCAAAAAAATAACGAAGGGCGTTACCTGGAAATCTAATTTTTCTACTTTTATAAGTTATGAAGATCCAGAGAATTTTTCTAACTGGACTTGGACCAATACCTTCACTACTGCCTATAAAGGAATCGGTATTGGTTTCGATCTGGGCCTCAGAGGTAATAAGCAAGAGGCTTTTAATATTTTGAACGATAATCCTACTATAACAGAGGTAAAAGATTTTACCGGAGATATTCCTTTGCAGACCTTTTGGATTCTAGGCTTATCCTATAATTTATAGTTACTTGACGATTTGAATCTTGATAAATAAATATTTGTTTGTAGTACTAACCTAAACATTTTAAACCACTTGGCCTGTTCGTTTACCCGGACAGGCTTTTTTTATTTTAAACCCATTTCCCTTCGCTCCTTTTTGGCTAAAAAATGATAAATTCGCAGGAATATATCCCCAAGAAAAAAGAAAACAAATTTGACTTTTCAATATAAAAAGCATCTATGTCAGAAAAGAAACTCTTCCTCCTCGACGGACACGCATTAGTATATCGTGCGCACTATGCATTTATTACCCGACCACTGGTCAATTCTAAAGGCATGGATGTTTCCGCAGTTACCGGATTTACCCGTTACCTTTGGGATATCCTTTCTAACCAAAATCCTTCCCATATTGCAGTCTCTTTCGACCTCAAAGGGCCAACTTTCCGCCACGAGATGTTTGCTGAATATAAAGCGAATAGAGAAGCGCAACCAGAAGCAATCACTGCTGCTTTTCCTTATATCAAAAAAATCATCGAAGCATTTAATATTCCCATTGCAACTCACGAGGGCTTTGAAGCAGATGATGTAATCGGAACCCTGGCAAAGCAAGCAGAAAGAGAAGGCTTTGATGTTTATATGGTGACTCCTGATAAAGATTATGCACAACTAGTGTCGGATAAAGTTTTTATGTACAAACCCGGTCGCAAAGGCGGGGACGTAGAGATACTAGGAGAGAAGGAAATCCTGGAACAATGGGATATCGCAAGAGTAGACCAGGTTATTGATGTTCTGGGTTTGCAGGGAGATGCCGTAGACAACATTCCCGGGATTCCAGGTATTGGTGCAAAGACCGCTATCAAGCTATTAAAGGAGTTTGATAGTATGGAAGGTCTTTTGGAAAATACAGACAAACTGAAAGGCAAGCAAAGAGAGAAGGTTGAAGAATTTGCGGAACAAGGAAGGTTATCAAAAATACTCGCTACGATCGATATCAATGTTCCCGTTCAGTTTGATGCGAAAAGATATGAGGTAGAACCTTTTGACCGGGAAGGCTTATCAGAACTTTTTAAAGAGTTGGAATTCCGAAGACTCGCAGGACAAATACTTGGGGAAACACAATCTTCTTCTCCTGTTCCCGCTGGCGGCGGTATTCAGCAAAGCCTTTTTGGTGATAATATCCCGGCAGGAGCACCTGCCAAATCAGCAGCCCCTCCGTTACCGACACATTCGGTAGCAGAACATTCGATAGAGAATACCGAACATAATTACCAACTCGTTGATACGAAAGAAGACCGGGCAAAATTGATAAAGTTACTCGCTGACCAAATAAGTTTTTGCTTTGATACAGAGACTACCGGTATCGATGCCAATAAGGCAGAACTTGTCGGTATTGCTTTTTCGATAAAACCAAAGGAGGGATATTATGTACCCGTTCCTGCTGATCAGACCGTAGCCCAAAGTATCGTCGACGAATTTAGACCCGTTTTAGAAAATGAAAATATTATCAAAATCGGTCAGAACATAAAATATGATGCCCTTATTTTAAAATGGTATAATGTGGAAGTCAAAGGAAAATTCTTTGATACGATGCTGGCGCATTATCTCCTGGAGCCAGAGTTGAGACACAACATGGATTATCTTGCTGAAACCTATCTGAAATACCAACCCGTTTCGATCAAAACCCTTATCGGGAAAGGTGGAAAAAACCAGCTAACCATGAGGGATGTTCCGGTGGATAAAGTAGTTGAGTATGCGAGTGAAGATGCGGACATTACCCTCCAGTTAAAAAATCACCTCGCCCCAAAACTCGAAGAAGAAGGGCTCCGAAATTTATACGACACTATCGAAGAACCCTTGATCAACGTATTGGTCGAGATGGAATATAACGGGATAAATCTCAATGTTGAGTTTTTGGAAAAGTACGGTAAAGAATTAGGAGATAAAATCAGGAAAGCAGAGCAAGATATCTATGACGAAGCTGGAACACCATTCAATATTTCATCTCCAAAACAAGTCGGCGAAGTACTTTTTGATAAAATGGAACTTCCTTACCGCTGGCGAAAAACCAAAACGGGTCAATACTCTACGGATGAAGTAAAACTCTCTGAACTGGGAGAGACTTATCCTTTTGTTCAAAAGATCCTTTCCTTTCGTGGCTTATCAAAACTAAAATCTACCTATGTTGATTCACTTCCCCGTTTGGTAAACCCGAAAACTGGACGGATTCATAGTTCCTTTAATCAGGCATTAGCAGCGACGGGTAGGTTGAGTTCCAATAATCCGAATATGCAAAATATTCCAATCCGTACTCCGGAAGGTGCAAAGGTGCGGGAAGCTTTTATTCCAAAAGACAAGGATCATATTTTACTCGCTGCCGATTATTCTCAAATCGAACTTCGGGTGATCGCAGAGATTAGTGGTGATGAAGCAATGCTGGAAGCTTTTCAAAAAGGCCAGGATATCCATGCAGCTACAGCAGCCCGGGTCTTTGGTGTCCCGTTAGAAGAAGTAAGTCGTGAACAACGCTACCGTGCCAAGACCGTCAACTTTAGTGTGATCTATGGTGCCGGAGCGACTAATCTTTCGAGGCAGCTAGATATCAAAAGAGCTGAAGCTACCGAATTGATCAACAACTACTTTGCACAATACAGCGGGCTGAAAACCTATATGGATGAAGTCGTTGAAGATGCCCGAAAGAATGGATATGTCATGACACTTATGGGGCGTCGGAGATACCTCCGGGATATCGATTCCCGCAATGGTCTGATCCGAAGTAATGCAGAACGTATCGCAATCAATACACCTATCCAGGGTTCTGCAGCAGATATGATCAAAATCGCAATGATCAATATTCACCGGGTTTTAAAAGAAGGAAATTTTAAATCAAAGATGATCTTGCAAGTCCATGATGAATTGGTTTTCGATGCGCACAAGGATGAAATCGAAAAACTAAAACCGATCATCGAAGAAGAAATGAAAAATGCTATGCCAAATCTAAAGGTTCCCATAAAAGTTGGAATTGATCAGGGAGAGAACTGGCTGGAAGCGCACTGATCAGAGGTGAGGAGTGAGAGATGAGTTTTTGTCGAGCGGATCTTTGGTTTTATAACATTATGGCATTATAACTTTATGTAGCTTATGAAATTTCCATTGCCGATATCCATTACCGCTATTGCGGGAAAATACCACTGCGAAATCATCGGAGATGCTTCCATCTCGGCCACAGGGATCAATGAAATCCATAAGGTCGAATCGGGCGATATTACTTTTGTGGATGTTGAAAAATATTTTAATAAATCGCTATCCTCTGCCGCTAGTATTATCCTTCTCAATAAGCGAACGGAATGCCCGGAAGGGAAAGTGCTTTTACTTTGTGAACATCCCTTTGAAGTATATGACGCCTTAGTCAGGGCTTACCGCCCCTTCGATCCGATGAGTAGGATGATCAGCGACTCCGCCATCATTCACGACTCCTCGATATTGGAGCCTAATGTAATTGTCGGTAACCATGTTCGCATTGGCAAGGCTAGCTATATTCATGCTAATGTTACGATTCAGGATTATAGCATCATTGGAGATCATGTGGAAATTGACTCCGGTACGGTGATCGGCTCAGATGCTTTTTATTTTAAAAAAAATGATGCTGATTATAAAAAATGGCGATCCGGCGGAAGGGTAATTATTGAGGATCATGTATACATCGGGGCTAATTGTACGATCAATAAAGGCGTCTCTGGAGATACCATCATCGGAGAAGGTACCAAGATTGATTGTTTGACCCATATTGGGCATGGCGTGGAGATTGGTAAAAGATGTTTGATCGCGGCAATGGTTGGTATTTCCGGTAAGGCAATGATTGAAGATGAGGTGATTATCTACGGTCAGGCGGGTGTAGCTCAAGGTGTCCGGATTGGTAAAAAGGCTATCATTGGCGGACAATGCGGCGTGACTAAGAGTGTGGAAGGTGGAAAATTTTATATTGGAAAACCAGTGGCTGAGTTTCGACAAAATTATAAAGAGCTGGCAGCGCTGCGGGCTTTACCGGATTTTATGAAGGAGGTGAGAAGTATACTGAGTGATGGTTCTCCATTTGGTCGAAAGTGATGGTTCTTCGACTCGTTTCACTCGCTCAGAAGGACAGCTTCGCGTCGGAAAGTGATAGCGCCTTCGGCGAGTGATAGTTACGCCTATGACGTAAAGTGGCGCTTCTGTTTGGCAGTGCGAAATACTAAATATTTCTTTTTCCTGATTCTTAAAAGCAAGGCCTACTCCACTATGCCGAAGGCATCTATCACTTCCTGCAAAGCAGGACTATCACTTTCTGCGAAGCAGAACTATCACTTTCGACCGAAGGGAGAACTATCACTTTCACGACGCAGGAGTGAACCACGACGCAGGAGTGAACTCACGACGCAGGAGTGAACCACTTAATCCCACAACCCATACTAGCATATTGCTTTTCAATAGACGCTCCCGAAAGGGTGTCATCAATAGCGCCACGTAAATCTTCTCCGCTTAATGGCACATTATTCCCAGGTCTTGAGTCATCTAATCTTCCTCGGTATGTCAATTTCATCTCCCCATCAAAAACATAAAAATCAGGTGTACAGGCTGCATCATAAGCTTTGGCTACTTCCTGCCTTTTGTCATAGAGATACGGAAAAGGGAATCGCAATACTTTGGCAACGATCCGCATTTTGTCTGGCGCATCATCGGGATGGGCTTCAATATCATTGGAGCTGATCGCGATAAAGGAAACGCCCTGGTTTCTATACTCATTAGCGATACGAACGATCTCGGGGTTGACATGGATCACATAGGGGCAATGATTACAAATAAACATCACGACCGTTGCCTTTCCGGATTTCAAATCATCAAGGCTATAATAATTTCCGCTGACGGTGTCTAGTAAGTGGAAATTGGGTCCTTGGGTGCCTAGTGGGAGCATGGTTGATTCGGTGAGTGCCATTTTTTATTTAGGATTTAAAATTGTGGATTTAAGAATAGGCGAAAATAAGGGGTCTTGGGGGAAAATGCAAATGAAGGATGGTATTCGGCGTTTGGTATTGGGTATTCGGAGCCGCCGAATACCCAATACCGAAAACCTAATTCACCCTTACCTTCTGTAGCATTCGATTTTGGGATCCTTTATAGGCATTTCGATGGAGGAAATAAAGTGTTCCGTCTCGGATAGTGACTTTTTCTATAAAATCGAGATCGAGCGGAATTACTTCGGAGATTGTCCCGGTTTCCAGATCTATCTGGCAAATGTATTCTCCCCAGCGGGTATGGAACGCAGTATAAGCGTCCTGAGTAAATTCATCAAATAGAATATATTTTTTCCAGCGCTTCATTTTATGATATTGGATGGGGACTTCCTTGAGCTTATTTCCATTTATATCAAAATACTGGATTAAAGAAGACAAGTGATTGAACAGGCAAATCGAGGTGCCCTTTTGTATGATCGGGGCATATATTTTTGGGAAGAACATACTAAAGCTTCCTTTTAAAAAATAAGGCTGTTCTCTGATGGTTCTAAGATCCTCTGTAATATTTTCATCCCAAAAATCTCCTGACCAGGGAAGACGGTTACCGGATTCTTCGAGCAGGCGCCTGATGTTACCCTCATCTTCAAGCAGGGGTAAGACAGTAATGCTATCGTTTCGTTCCTCCGTGTTTTTAAAAGCATAATAACTCAATGCCTGTCCCTGGTACAGATGCCTTTGGTAAAAGAGTAAACTATCCATGGACAAAATACAAGGCTTGATCACGGTTTCATATAATTGTTCTTCTACCCATCGTCCAGGGCGAATTGATTTTGTGTCAAACTCAATATTATATACGCCAAAGCTAGTCGTCAAATAAATATAATCCAGACAGCTTTTAAAAAGGGAAACCGCGTGGTATTCTTTTAGCGAAAAGTGAGCGACATACTGTTCGTTTTCATCTAATAAAACCAAGTCATATTTTTCAAAGACATTTTTATAAACCAGAAGAATCAGGTAATCATCTTTGAATATATAGTCTACCACATTATAAGGTTCGTGATAGACCGTATCTACATTCCTGGCGGCACGGACTATAATTTCCGGCAGCGCTGTCGAATTGGCGAGGAGTTCGGTAAACAATTCTTCCTGGGTTTTTATTAAAATTTTTTTGGTTTCGAAACCGATTATAGATATGATCAGGCGGGTAGGCAAAGAATCTACTTTGATTGAAAAGCGTCCTTTGTCATCTGAAATTGTTCCATGAGATGGAAGTCCTTCAATGGAAATGTTGACGTTTTCCAGGGCTTTTTGATTTGCTGCATTTACGATTAATCCGGATAGCTCCCTTGATGAGTTTTGTGCAAATAAGCTAAGCGTGGAAATTAGAAATATAAAGAGTATATAGAAGCGATTCATGGACCTAAGTTAAGGTCATTATAGAAAAAATCTTTGAAGTTAAAGTAAAAAATCAGTTTCCTGATAAAGGGGATAAGAACAGATATTCTCTCAGCGTAACCTCCTTTTCTCTGCGGTTTAATACATTCACCGCGGAGAAAATGAGAATACGCAGAGGTCTTCTATTCCGTTGAGGTATTAAACCGGTGAATATTTGCTTTTCCTCCTTTCCCTTCATTAGAGATATAAAGAGTGCCGTCCTTATCAAACACGAGACCTTCTGGTTGAGCATGGACGGATTTATCTAATTTTTCAATATGAACTACTTTGTCTGATTCATCTAAAACCACCAATACTTTACCGCTGGAAGAAACCACATAAACCTCGTTGGTCAAAGGATGTACAGCGATTGCGGAAGGATTAAAAGTCAGGTTTTCTTTTCCTACAGAGAAAAACTCTAACAGCTTTTCATATGCTCTCAATCCTGTATTCTGCCCCAGATAGTTACGGATATCTTCCAATTGGATGGTACAGACAGGCTCCAAACTAATCTCTCCTGTAGCAAGATCAAATCCATAAATCACTTTTTTGCACCGGATGACTTCAAAGGATTCTCCGGTAGCGGGAATACCTTTACAAGCGATAAGCAAGCGATTATTTTTTTGATCGTAGCCCAATCCTTCAACATCATTCTGCGCACTCAGAAAAGAATTAGTCTTTTTCATTTGCTGTGTCGACTGCCCGAGATTGGACACTTCATAAATTGTTCCTGTACTCTTCACGACGTAGATTTTACCCCCTACTACTTCTATACCTTCATAATCTCCGTCTTTATGAAATTTTATTTGCTCCAGTATCTCGCCCGTCTTTTTAGACAATTTAAAAATAATCCCATTTTCATCCTGTACGGTATAGAGAAACGCCCCTGAGTCACTGATTCCCAAACCTGAAATCTCATCAAGAATACTGGCCAGTTTAAAAGTCTCGTCGGGTTCATTTAAGTGATATGCAAAGGTGTAATTTTCGTATGTCTTCTCCCCGGGAGTGATAAGGGTGTCTGATGTAAGTAGCTGTGTCGCTTCTGTTTTTGAGGCACTACCATTACAGCCAAGGGTAGCTGTTATTAATACAAAAAGCAAATGAAGTAGTTTGGTCATAAATGAGAATTTAAGTACTTACAAACGAGTGTTTTTTTATCGGCAGTTTCTAACCCATCTCTCACTCCTCACCCCTCACCGCTGATTTAAGCTCTTTTAGCCTGCTTTTGAATCGGAATTGAGGGCTTGAAGCAAATAATTCCTGATACAACTCAAACGCTTTTTGTCCATAAGTAGTCTCTTTCTGATGGATTTTATACAATTCATAATATATGGCAGCCTGATCTTCGTCTCCCCTGGCAGATTCCAATAAGTCCTCAAAAGATAGACCTAATGTCGAAGGATTGCCAGTGTGATGAGCAACGACCAGAGAGTATAAGCTGGCATCAAAAAGAATATCCGGATTGCCCAACTCTTTGGCTAATGGCATCGTCTCCTGATTCACTATTTCGGCTTCCGCATAACTTTTTTGGGCGATCAGCACCTCTCCTTTTTCTATCAAGCTGGCACATAAAACCAGCCGGTTGTTAATCTTTTTAGAAATGGAAATAGCCCTGTCATAATACTCAATAGCTTTCGTATGAATGCCTTGTAAGCGATAAATATCCGCCAGGTTATTGACGGTTTTTGCAATTCCTTTCTGATAGCTTAGTTCTTCGCTCAGGTCCAGCGTTTTTTGGAGATACTGAATAGCAATATCAAATTCTCCTTCCACACTGTGCAGTTCTCCAATCAGCCCGATTGCGATAGAAAGCCCTTGTTTATCACCCAATTCTTCTGCTAATTCAAGGTCTCTGATAAAATGATCCATCGCCATTTGAAAATCTCCCTTCTTCTGATAAACACTACCAATACATCCGATGGCAATCGAGGTCAAAAATTTATTCCCCAACTCTTCACTTAGCGCCAAGCCTTTTTTATAGTGATGTAGTGCAGCATCGTAATCCCCTTTTTCATAATAAACGATCCCGACATTCGTATTTAAGGTCGCCATCCCTTGCTTGTCATTTGAGGCTTCGCAGACCTCAAGCCACTCCAACTGACATTGGATTCCTGCATCATAATTCCCAAGATTCATATAGGTCAATCCCAAATTTGAAGTAATTTGAGGAACAGTATTCGTCTCTTTGAGGTCTTTACTCAACGCAATACTTTCTATAAAGAACTCTTTGGCCTTGTCATATTCTCCTTGTCTTAAATTCAAATTCCCAAGATTGCCAAGGACATTTAAAATGCCATATTTATCGTCAAAAGAATTAAAGTAGCGAGATGCCTCTTCCAGCGCGTTTTTAGCATTTTCATATTCCCCTTTCAATATCAGCATCTGTCCCAGATTATTAAGTGCTCTGCCGAGTAATAATCCATCTCCTAAGTCCTTAGCGATCTGTAGGGTCGTTTTACAAACTTCTTCAGATTCGTCCCATTTCCCGATCAGCTGAAGGATAATTCCTTTTTTCAACAAAACCCTGATCTCCGCCTTTTGGTCATTGATCCCTTCCAGATTCCTTAATAAGGTATTATAAAAATCCAGGGCCTGCTGATTCTGATAATTTCGTCGGGCATGATCTGCCGCTTTTTCCAGGTAGTTATTGGTTTTGTCTTCTATTTTTGCCTGACCAAAATGAAAAGCCAGGTCTACATAGCGTTCTTCAATACTATCTTTGTATATTTTTTCAATAGCGGTGGCGATCAAATTGTGCAGTTCTTGCAGTCGGGTGGTCAATTGCATCTGGTATACTGCCTCTCTCAACAAAGAATGTTTAAAAATATAGCGAAGGTCATTCATGGCCCTCCAGATTTGCCCCTGCTCTGCGGTCTGTATTTGTTGTTTCAAAACTAATCCTGAATTACCATTACGTTCCATGAAAGCATGGTTGCCTTTCATCACTTCCGTAAGAACCGGCACTTCAAACTCTCTTCCGATTACCGCTGCTGCTTTTACGGTCTCTTTTGCAAGACTGGAAAGCCGGTCAATTCGGGCCATCAGGATTGAATTGATAGAACTGGTTATATGGACATTCTTATCTTTGATATTCCAGAGATTGTCAACCTGGTGTAGCATATTGGTTTCACTTAGGTATTCTAATATCTGCTCCGCATAGAATGGATTACCATTGGTGATTTTGTATAGCATTTCGACTACTTCTTCATGTACTGTTCCTTTCATCCATACTTCAGCGAACTTCCTCAATGATCCTTTGGAGAGTATATTCAGGTCTTCTTCTTGTGTTGGTACCTGATAACGGGTCAGCGTTGATTCATCCAGGAGTTTAGGTTTACTACCGTCGTCATTATAGCGGGAGGTGGCTAAAAGGAAAATGGGAAAGTCACCAATCGACCGGGCAAAGCGCTGTAAAAACGCTTTAGAATCATCATCAAACCAATGGGCATCTTCCAATTCAATCACCAAAGGTCGAATCAGGGATTCTGCTTTAAAAATATTTTCGAAAGCCATCAGGGTGTTTTCATACCGCCCTTTTGCATCAAGCTGCTCCCAAAGGGAATTAGGATAAAAAATGGTGATTTGGGCAGCAATGATGGATTTAGTTCTAAGGAGCTCTTTCTGAATATTATCAGCATTTGGATGATCAACCTTTCCGACATCTTTGGTCAACCAGTCAAAACGACGGTCAAAGTCTTTAATGTTTTCGGAAATTGTTTTCTGCGTTGATTGTTCGAAATAGGTTTTTAGAAAATAAACAAAAGGATTAAGTGGCTTCTTTAAGATTTGATCCGCCTGGCAGGTAAACCACGTCGGTGTTCCTACCTCCCAGAGTTTTCGTTTCAATTCGAAAGTCAGCCGGGTTTTTCCTATCCCGGCATCTCCGTAGATATAGTAAATCCCTGCAAAAGTTCCCTGAAAAATTCCTGAGGCAAACTTAAGCAGTCTTTTCAATTCTTTTGCTCTACCAATCATATCGCCGGTAAAAACAGCCTTGTCTTCTATATTTCGGCTGATTAATGCATAGGTGGGAATATTGCCCTCTATGCCCTTGTATTTACTATCTCCAATATGATTGAAAATATAATTCCGGTGTTTTTGAATATTCTCATCGACCAAAACGGTTCCCCATTCGGCGGTGATCATCAATCGCGCCGCAAGGTTTACCCAGTTCCCGACTGCCGCATACTGACAGCGTTCTTTTCCTCCCACGATGCCGGTGAAAGCTAGTCCGGAGGTAATACCTACCCGATACTTCAGTCCCCAAGCGGTGTTTATTTCCAGAACCCGATCCTGGATAGAAAGCACACATTCCAGCGCACGTTCAATATTATTTTCAAAAGAAACCGGCGCACCGAAAAAGCCCAATAAGATACCGCCTTTATCGCCGAAATCAATTTCTTTAAAATATCCGGAAAAGCGATTTACCTCTTCCAAAACTATAGTAGCGAATTTATTAAGTCGCTTATGGGTGCTGACACCTTCAAATTTGCAGAATACCGAAATGACATTTCGAAACTCTCCGTGTTGATCAATATCTATAACCGATTCCGGTAGAAATTTTTTCAGTACAACCTTAGCAAGGTTGGGAAGGTTGGTTTTTTGAGAGGTGTTAGTTGCTGATTTTATTCTTTTAACCAGTTTGAAAAAACCACTTTCGATCTCCTCCGCTACACCATCCATCTTCGCCACATCCAGGCGCTGCATTATTTTTTTGTCAAAAACAATATCCCCTCCCTC
>JBLHJZ010000016.1:0-17811 GCA_047619515.1 Saprospiraceae bacterium
TGGGAAAAATTATCAGAGAACCAGTCGAAAGGATTCAGAGATAAACTGGATGTGTTTTTTGAAAACACTTCGCAGGAAGATTTGCTGGCTTTCGTGGAAGATGCCCTCGTACAGGATGAGGAAGACGATATGATCAGCCCGGAAGGCCGGGAATATGTTTTTATTACTTTAAAAACAATTATTGATTGCCTGGACCAAGCGGCTTAGGGTAATTATGGCGTTGATGCACTAGAAGCCCGGCATCGTCTTAATCAAAAAGAAACCATCATCCCCTTGTTTTTGGTATAAGGGCATTAGGATCAGGCTATCTGTCGGAGCGCAAATTTTACCATTTTTATTTTTAGCCAGGCACTCGCCTTTTTGTATCCGCTGGAAATTTCGGTAATTCGGCAGCATTTCAAAATTATCCCCGGATTTGATGCTATGGATTTCAATCAACTCCGACATTTTAGGTAAATTCTTTGAATGTTCGATCAGCAAAGAGTCATGCTGATTTTCGATATGTTTTGCTTCCACACATCCGATAGTCCGCATACAATTTGTAATAGCAGCGATAGCACGGTTGGCCGAAAGCTCCTCATTATGTTGTCCGGATTCGAAGCAAACCGCCACGGTATCTACCTTAAAGTTATCTTTATTGAAATAGTGAAGCGTCGTCCCCCGAATACCTTTGAGCATCCCTTTTACCACAGGAGCATGCAATTCCAAAGCAATACGAATACTTTCTTCCTCATCCGTCGTGATACTAAATATGCCGCCATAAGCGGTGGTAGTATGGAGATCCAGGACGACGATTTTTGTGGGTTGAAAGGAGGCGATTTCTTTTTCTAAAAGATCGAGTATCTCCTTGATCTCCAGATCCTCGGAATCCAGCATTTCCTCCGGAGCAGTTTTTATACGGGTCACATTCTCTTTAGTCCATTGGCGGTTGAGATCCTTTACGATAAACCGTTCTTTGATCTGCTCAGCACGGGTATTTCCGATAAGTCCCAGTATTCTCCCCCGAAATTTAAACTGAGGATTCGTAATGGGCTCCACGGTTAACATATTGAACATTATCTTCAAAGCCTCCACGCCGGCAGGTTCGTTTCCATGCATCGCACCAAACACAATCAATAAAGGCCCTTTTTTTTCTCCAGTATATCTACCGATCACTCTTTCTAATTCCATTTCAATATTATGTGGGTTGGTGACGGGGTAAGGACAAAGATAAGAATTTAGGGTACTAACATTTAAATATATGGTCAACTATTATAAACACTCCTCATTAATCCCCAGCACATATTTATTGACAATATCAACCTGAGGAGCCACTTCAGCGCCGTCAAACCCTAAAACATCTTCATTCCTGATCCGCAATTTATATTGCGCGGTTAATTTTTGGGAAATGGGTAGATAAGACCAATGCCATTTTTCTTCATAATACCCAAAAGGGCGGGTATCGCCTATAGGCGAATAAGGTTGACAGAAACCAAAACGGGGAGCATTAGCTACGAGCCAGTCGTATTCCTTTTTCCCTTTCCCTTTTTCAAAATATTCATTTTCCAAATTATTGATATCAATATCGGTCCCCCAATGATGGCGGGACGAACCGGGCATTGAGCTGTATTCCAAAATCTTTAGCGCTCGTTTTGTAGCATCCTGATGCGTTTTTGAAAGATCTTTTCCTTCCACTTTTCGAGTACCGTTCCATTTCCCTTCCCAGATCCTTTTTTGGTGGGAGAAAGGTCTTGTCGCAGAAATAATCTTGAACGAGATTCCTTCTTTTTTAGCAGCAGCATACATTTCTTTAAAAGCCTCATAGGCTTCTTTTCGAAGTAGCATACTGGCGCTGGAAGCATATTCGGTAGATAATTTAACAAAGCGGGCATCCTTTGAGGGCTCAAATTTTCCCATCAAATAATCCACTGTAATCGTAGAATCTACCTGTGGTACAGAGGTCTCGACGAGCGCCACTTTTTTTACTATATTCGAATCTTTCTTAGTCGTCATCGCTTCTTTGTTTTCAACAGTAGCCGTTCCGCAACTGAGCATACAAACCCAAATCATCAATACAATCATTCTCATTTTATAAAATTTTTTAGTGCCGCAGACTTTTTTACCTGCCGGCAGGCATGGAGTCTGTTTCATTCACTTAAAGCAGACTGAAGTCTGCGGTACTATTAATACTCAAATTCCATCTGCTGGCTAGGGAAGCCAAATAAATACCGTTCCTTGATTAATGCCGCAACTTTCGCAGGCACCATTTCTTCCCAACCTGATTCATCGATCTTTATCATTTTCAACACCTCTTTAGAAAAAATATACAGGGTTTCTCCCTTAAATCCGGTAATATCACAAACCTGGCCACTATCTATCAAGTGTTGAAACAAAAACTTAATCCCTTCAGGTATCGGGATGTTTTTGCAGGTCATCAATTCTTCACTTCCTTCCTGCATCGCCGGATACACATACATTTTTACGTTTCGTGTAAATACTTCTCCAAAAGCAATCAATAATCGGCCGTCTTTATTTTGGGTGTATTTCTCCGTCATAAATTCCAAAAGTTGCCGGACACCAAGCACTAAACCCAGTTTTTTAATTTTATAATCAGACAAATAATCGATCAACTTTTGATGGGCTTCACCATTCGAAATGACCACTGACTGGCCTAGTGCATTCAGAATTTCAGCGCGATCCAGAAAATCTTTTTCGTCCAACTCTCCTGTGATACAAAGATTATCCAAAGTGATCTCCGTCAATAATACCGCTTTCCTTTGATCTACCTCTTCCTCATTTCTAAACTGATTCCAACTCGTCTTGATCATGTCCTGGTTGACCAGCGTTGCAGGCCGGTAACTCCCCCTGACAACCAGAACGGATTTTTTATATAAAAACTCTGAAGCATGTACATTTTTTCCATCTGGCCCAAACATCGCTACGTCACTCAGGCCATGTTTGACCAACATTAAACTCAACCAGCGATTATCCAGTTTTTTAAAATCAGGCCCGGTAATGCGGATCATATCAATAGCCATCCGATCATGTAGGTTGTCCAATAAGGACTGGACAAGGACTTCGGGATCATCATGGAAGTGATAGCAGGCATATAATAAATTTACACCCAAAACCCCGATCGCTTGCTGTTGTAATCTATTATCCTTATCCAACATCCTGGCATGTAAGACAATGTCATTGGGCTCGCCATCGGGCTCAAGCTGAAACCGAAGCCCCAGCCAACCATCCCCTTTTATTGTCCGGGTATAATTCATGGCAGAAACGGTATCCGCAAAAACAAAAAACTTGGTGTCCGGGCGTTCATTTTGGAGCCTGGAAATCATAAGCTCATATTCGTGATCTAACATTTTATATAATCGGGATTCACAGACATATCTGCCAGATGCCTCCAGGCCATAGATTTGATCAGAATAGACTTTATCATAGGCAGACATTGACTTAGCAATCGTTCCCGCTGCTGCTCCTACCTGAAAAAAATACCTAGCTACTTCCTGTCCTGCTCCAATTTCGGAAAAGGTACCGTAGATACCATCATCAAGATTAATCTCCAGCGCTTTTTGTTCCGTTTCGAGGGCTTGTCTTTTCATAAATGCTTGTACTTTGTTTAGAATGTCTAAGATACGATTATTTACCGTTTCATATATCACCGACCCTCTGGTAAAGTTATTTCTGTATATTTGGCCAAATTATAATAACAACCCGTAGACTAAAGCTAATGATACTGAGCTCACAGAAGATTGCATATAAATTTTTCTTGTTAATATTTTTTACCTGCCTGCAAGTATTATCAGCCAAAGCTCAAGAATATATTGTCTCTCTTCAACAGCTGACGACAAATGACGGATTGCTTCATCGCGAAGTGGAATCTATTTTCCAGGATAGCCGTGGCTTTATGTGGATAGCGACAGCCAAAGGCTTAAGTCGATATGATGGATATCAATTCAAGCATTGGACCAAAGAAGATGGATTGACATCAGATAAAGTACGCATCAAGGTGGAAGATGCCGAAGGTTATCTTTGGCTATTTTCAGCTGATGGGAATTGGGAGGATAAAATTAGCTTATTGCATATAGAAACAGAGAAGATCGTTTCATTTAAAGATAAGTTTGGTGCGAAAGCCCATGACAATTTGCCCGATTTTAATGATCGCTTTCTTAAGAGCGAAGAGGGAACCATATACTACATTGATAAACAGAGAACTGCCCTGACGAGCTTTCATCCAGGTCAAGGCATTCAATCTGTGGCACTTGATTTTTCCGAGGGGCTGGAATTAGTATGCTTTTCCTCTCCAAATGCCATTTGGGCTCAACAAGCCAGGAAGGCAATTAGTTTTTACCAGCAGAATAATGACGACCAAGTGAGTGAGCATTATAAAGATAGAGTAGTTGAAATAGACCTAAATGGTCGCACTTTAAATCAGTATGAACACAATGGTTATCTCGGGACAGGTAAGTTTTTTTTAAAAGAAAAGGCGCTGTGGTATCAAGAAGAATTGCCTGAAGAAATGGGTGATTTTTATAAAATTGATGCAGCGCGAAAACGATGGAAAATCCCTGTTGAAAAGTTACATTTGGAAGATGAGTTTGCTGAAATGCCAGGGTTTTTCCTGGAAGAGTATTTAGAGAAAAACGACATTATTTTTGGAGCCCATACAGGGCGTCTTGTGCTTATGCATCCTGATAAAGGGGTTGTGATGGACTTGAATGAATATTTTCCAGAACTGAATATGGATAATCGTTTGGGCTATAAAGGTCATTTTATGGACTCCGAAAACCGGATTTGGATAGCAGGAGATTTTGGATGTTATATTCTTGATATTCAAGAAAATCTATTTCAAAAAAGACTTTATAAAGACCTTAATGCAGAGGATGAGCATAAAAAGAGGTTAGCGTGTCGGGATATTATTGAATATCGCGGAGAGCTATTGGTAGCAACCGAAAGCAATAATATCCTTGACCTCAATAGTGGGGAGCGTATTATTGAAGCTTCAAATTTGGATCTGAATAATTTAAGTTGGTCCTTATATCATTCAAGGGATGGGAATTTATATTCTGGAGGTTACCCTTATTTTTTTAACCTCAATGTAGAGAACCAGCGTACTGAATTGGTTAGAGAAGCGGAAGACAAAAACTTAGGTATCTGGTCTATATTTGAAGATCAAAATGGGAAGATTTGGCTGGGAGCTAATGGACTCAGAACAATCTCTCCTGGAGAAAAGGTGATCAAGGAATTTGATGAGTATAACCAATTTGATGCACTTAAAGATGCTATTGTACTAGATATCAAAGAAGAGCAAGATGGCATTATTTGGTTATCCACTAATGCAGGTTTATTTACTTTGGACATAGAAAAGGGCATTACGGAAAGATATTGGTCTGGAGGAGAGGGGCAGTTTTATCTACCAACAGACAATGTGCAACATTTTTTTCAAGATAGAGATAACCTGTTTTGGCTTGCCACAGCCGGGGATGGCTTGATTAGATGGGATAAGGAGAAAAATGAAAGCCGCCGATTTACCACTGCTGATGGATTGGCTAATAATGTAATTTATGCGGTTTATGGTGATGACTTTGATCATCTTTGGATGAGCAGCGATTATGGTATCATGCAGTTTAATAAAACAACAAATACCTCTACTGCTTATTTGACCAAAGATGGAATAACACATGACGAATTTAATCGTATTTCTCATTTTCAAGATAAGGATGGAACTATTTATTTTGGCGGACTGAATGGAGTAACTTCTTTCCATCCTCAAGATTTTCAAACCTCCCGCATTTTAGAAGATAGCCCCATTAGAATTACAGAGTTTCTTCAATTTAATGGTGATGATAACGAACTTATCGATCGAACTGGACTATTGACTCAATCTCATCAGATTACCATGTATCCTTCGGATCGCTTTTTTCAACTTCATTTTTCCTTGTTGGCTTATGAAAATAATGATCAAATAGAATATGCTTATAAAATCGAAGGCATCGATAAAGATTGGAATGTGCAAAAAGAAAATTCTTTGCGGCTAAGTCGGTTGCCCTACGGAAAACATGTGCTAAAAATAAAAGGGCAAGCTTCCGGAGGAGAATGGTCGAGCAATATATTGGAAATAGAAATGAACATAGTACGCCCATTTTATTTACAAGGTTGGTTTATCCTATTGGCTGTGCTGTCCTTTTTGGGCTTAACTTATAGGCTTTATCAATTTAATATAAATCGAAAACTGACTTCCGCAGAAACGCAGCGGATATTGGATTTAGATCAATTAAAAACAAAACTATACAACAATATCTCTCATGAATTTAGAACGCCTTTGACCGTTATAATGGGACTGGCTGATAATATTAGGGAGCAACCTCAAGAAAAAAGCTTAATCAAACGAAATAGCAAAAACCTTTTACAACTCGTCAATCAGTTATTAGATCTCGCTAAATTGGATGCCCAAAGTATTCATCTAAATTATAAACAGGCAGATATCATTACTTACCTTAAATACCTGATGGAGTCTTTTCATTCTCTGGCGATAGAGAAATATATCCCGCTGACTTTCGATTCTGAAGAAGAGGAAATCGTGATGGATTTTGACGAATTAAAAATTCAACAGATCATTTATAATTTAGTTTCTAATGCCATTAAGTTCACCCCTGAAAATGGACGTATTTCCCTCCTTGTAAGCAGAAGGACAGAGAAGGGGCAGCCCTTTATCCAAATTAACATAGAAGATACGGGTATAGGTATTACAAAGAAAGATATTGCCTTTATTTATGATCGCTTTTATCAAACTGATGATTCTAATACTCAAGCTGGAGGTACAGGTATTGGCCTTTCGCTTACCAAAGGGCTCATTCAACAAATGAATGGAAACATCACTGTCGAAAGTGAAGTAAGCAAAGGAACCGTCTTTACTATTTTATTACCCATTACCAACCAATCGCCTCTTGCCGATCATTTGACTCCTGCTCCGGTAAACCTTTCTTTAGAAAGCCAAGCAACAGAAATTAATAATGCCATTGATTATAACAAACCTACTCCGGCAGTCAGCCTTCTAAATAAAGAAGACCGCCCAAGGGTCTTGATCATAGAAGACAATAAAGATGTCGCCACCTATCTTAAATTATGTATTCAAGATAGCTATGAAATTGAATATGCGGAAAATGGCCAAGTAGGTATTGAAAAGGCCTTCAAGGTCATTCCAGACCTAATTATTAGTGATGTAATGATGCCGTTCAAAGATGGATACGAAGTCACTCAACGCTTAAAAAATGACTCCCGAACCAGTCATATTCCTATTATCCTATTGACAGCTAAGGCAACAACGCAAGATAAAGTGGAAGGACTCGAAGTTGGGGCTGATGCTTATCTCCTCAAGCCTTTTCAAAAAGAAGAACTTTTGGTACGGCTAAGAAAACTAATTGAACTAAGGACACAATTACATGCCTATTATACGACCTTATCTGATCAGATATTCCCGAAAGAGAAAATTTTAAGCCTGGATGAAATCCTAATCCAAAAATTGCACAAACTGATCACGGATGAAATAGGAAATTCAAATCTTGACGCTGAAGACCTTTGTCGAGAAGGGGCATTAAGCAAGGCTCAACTCTATAGAAAGATAAAAGCGCTTACAGGGAAGACGCCCGCTTTGTATATCCGTTCTATCCGATTGACCAAAGCCATGGAATTACTAAGAGAAGGGAAATTAAGTATTTCAGAGGTTGCCTATTCCTTAGGATTCTCAGACCCTAGTTATTTTAGCCGAATTTTTTCCAAAGAGTTTGAACAAACGCCAAGTTCTGTTTTGGATAAGTAGGGGAATCTACAAGTGACCTAAGCCCATTTATTAGAGCATGTTTGGAGTTTGGGCTTCGAGCCGAAAACTTTCAGTTTTTTGTTTAGACGAGACCCAAAAACCGGAGTTATGCCGTAGCATAATGAGGATTTTGGGGGCGAAGTATAAACGAAAAAGTGGCGTTTGTAGGCCGAATGCTAAACTCCAAACATGCTCTTACTTCCAGATTTGTTCGTCGAGTCGATATTTTTAGCGTACTTTCCATTGCTTCTCAGTGCTCCGTCTTCTTTCATTCCTTATTGAAATGACATCTAAATCAATTTCGATCGCCTCCCAAACAATCAATCAATTTCATCAGGTTTCTCCAATTGTTTTAAAAAACAGCCTAATTCTAGCTTTATAGAGCCTTTTGAAAGAATAATCCTAGCCTTTGAGAATCTAGTGCAGATCATTTACGCGGCATGCTCCCATCTTTGTCGTAGTCTTAAAAGGGACCATTAAGATCCTACTTAATTTAATATTGTTTCATATCAAAAAGACATAACATGAAAAATGTATTTCAACTTATCGGAATCGGAACTATTTTATTAGCTTTTCTAATTCCTCAAATTAGCAATGCACAGATTCAAGTAGGTGATACCCATGAAGGAGGTATCGTGTTTTTTATTTTTGGTGAAAATAAAGACCATGGTTTAGTATGCAGCAAAGCCGACTTAGGTAGTTATGATTGGACTGACGCAATAACGGCATGTGAAGCATATAAAGGAGAAGGATTTACCGATTGGTATTTACCTTCGGAAGATGAATTGAATATGATGTATACTAATTTACATGAAAAAAGGATTGGTGCTTTTACTCACAGCCACTACTGGAATTCTCTTGAAGATCCCTACGGCATTGCCTGGTTCCAGAACTTCTTCAATGGCAAAAGAGAGAATTGGGATCAGGGCGACCTCTTCCTTGTCCGAGCAGTTCGGGTTTTTTAACCAATCAGCCTTTTAACTTTTTGCAACACACATGCGGTGGCTCTTTGCTGGAAATCAAGTGACCTTTAGCAAAGAACCACCGTCGGTTTTATTCAACATTTAATCTTTCAACTTAAAAAACACAACATGAAAAATGTATTTAAAATTTTCGGAATTGCAGTCATCTTTTTAGCGCTTCTGGTTCCTCAATCTAGTTACGGACAAGTCACAATCGGCGACATCCACGAAGGCGGTATCGTGTTTCAAGTGAGTGATGACGGCATGTCTGGTTTAGTTATCCAGGCAGAAGATATCGGGGGGAAGGAAAATAAAATGGATTGGGATGCAGCTGTTGCAGCCTGCGAAAAATTGGGTAATGGTTGGTATTTGCCGTCTATAGAGGAATTGAAATTGGCTTCAAAAAATCTGAAGACAATGGGAGGAGGAGATAGATATAATACTAAATTATCTCAGATGATAAATTATTGGAGTGCTACGGAATTAAAAAGCGACTGGGCCATGGCGATGAGCTTTAATACTCCCTGGAATATGGGGGAGTGGCAATGTCAAAAGAAAGGTGGCACAAGATTCAACAATATAGTTCGTGCTGTTCGTGCTTTTTAACCATTCAGCTATTTAAATTTCACAACACATCTGAAGCGGTTCTTTGCGGAAGATCAAATGACCTTAAGCAAAGAACCACCTTCGGTTATTTAATAATTATTCTTTCAAACTTTTAAAAAATTAACATGAAAAAATTCATTCAAATTACCGGAATCGCAGCAATTTTCCTAGCACTTCTGATTCCTCAATCTAGTTACGGACAAGTAAAAATCGGTGATATCCATAAAGGTGGTATCGTATTTCAAGTAGATAAATCTGGCCAGCATGGCTTAATTTGTCAAAAGAAAGATTTCGAGGACACGATGGAGTGGCAAGATGCAATGACAGCCTGCAAAAGATTGGGCGGTGGTTGGCACTTAGCTACTAAAGATGAGTTGCATTTGATGTATAAAAATCTCTATAAGAAAGATCTTGGTAATTTTTCTGATGAAGAAGATGAAAATGGCTACTGGAGTTCTACCGAAGATGGCAGCGATATTGCATGGGGCCAGTTATTCGGCGATTATGGTTTACAGGGCGTTGAAGAAAAGGATTCAGATGCCCGTGTCCGTGCTGTTCGAGCTTTTTAAGTCGTAGGAGCTAACTATTATAATAACTGAAAGTGGTTCTTTGGGCAAGATCATTTGACCTTTAGCAAAGAACCATTTTCAGTTATTCAATAATTATTCTTTCATACTTTAAAAACATTAACATGAAAAAAACCATTCAAATTACCGGAATCGTAGCAATCTTCCTAGCTCTTCTGATTCCTCAATCTAGTTACGGACAGGTTACAATTAGTATGTCCGCAGATGGAGATTTAGTCGAGATTAACAGCACCGCAGAATTAGCATTTGTTGCCTACTATACAAAAGAAGGATACCGGAAAAAGATAGATTATTTGAAGTATAGTGAACAACCAACTTCTGACTTTGTCTCAATTGGTGATCTAAAAGGTCAACACGATCATATAAGCATCTTCGCGATCAATAAAAATGGTGATGTTGCAGCCAAAATATTTTCATTAACTGATGGGATTATGCCGGTAAAGAGTACACTGGTAATTACGGAAGGTAAAGATGACATTCATGTTAAGGCTCCCTCCTTGTTAATGTACACTGCGGTTTATACGAAGGAAGGGTTTTGGGGAATTAGAGAAATTTTTATTGAAAATAAGAGAAGTGGTAATAGAACTCAATTCGCTGATTCCAGAGATGAAAGCAATTCTAAATTCATTTCCATCGCAGGAATAGATGCAGACGGAAATGTTTATGCCAGAAAGATTTCCCTTCAGTAAGCACTAATCTTTAAGGATTCCCTTTTACAACACATCTGAAACGGTTCTTTGCGCAAGATCATTTGATCTATAGCAAAGAACCATCTTCGGATGGTTCAATAATTATTCTTTCAACGCATAAAAATTTAATATGAAAAAGGCATTTCAAATTACCGGAATCGCAGCCATTTTTTTTGCACTTCTGATTCCCCAATTTAGTTACGGACAGGCTAAATTAAAAGTCGGTGATATTCATGACGGCGGTATAGTGTTTTCTGTGGATGGTTCTGGTCAGTCTGTCTTAATCTGCCAAACAAGAGATTTAGGAAAAATGGACTGGGCTGATGCTGTTGCTGCCTGCAGAAATTTGGGTAATGGTTGGCGCTTACCTACTAAAGACGAGCTGGAATCAATGTACGTCAATCTTCATAGAAAAAGACGTGGTGGCTTTGAAGAAGACTATTACTGGAGTAGTACTGATCAGGGGGACGAGACGGATGTATGGGATCAGAACTTCGACGATGGTGACCCGAATTTCGGAGGTAAGGTAGGCTACGATGAGTATGTCCGTGCTGTTAAAAATGTTTCCCTTAAGAAACAAAAGGGTAAGGCCAATACTAAACGACCAGAAAAAGTAAAACGATCAGGAGGTGCAATAACTCCCGTTGATAATAGCAAACAGTCATTCGGAAACACCCTTAGGTCCAAAGTTTTTAAATTGAATAATGCTACTATCAAAGGCCCTACTGACGATGGGTTTAATTTAACTTTTGTAAAAAGTACCGGAGTAGCATGGCTCGATGCAACTTTAAGTCAAAATCATACCACCCCTCAAATTAAGACCAGAATGGCCGATCCAAATGATGAATTATATGGATTCCGATATGCTACTGGAAAAGAAGTCGAGGCACTTATGGAAAGCTATGGTCTACCCGGTAATGGAGAGGTTACAGGAGATGGGCCCGCACTTTCATTTATGAAAGATTTTGGGGATTTAGGGCCGGGTTATCAAACTATGGTTGGGCAGTCCATCGATCTTGTGTGGCCAGTAAGGGAAGATTTAAACCAGTCTAAACAGATAATTGCCCAAACTAAAAACAACAAGAGTAGTGTTAGTCAAGGCGGGGCTGATCCAAATAAAAAGCGAAACCATTTCCTGGTATTTGATTCACCGATGATTCCTCACAATGATTCTTCTTTTAAAAAATCACCATCCAGTGAAAACAATATGACATTTGATAGTAGAACTGGCTTTAGTTGGCTTGACGTTGCTTTTACCTATAACCATTCCGTCCAAGAAATAGATAAGCGCATTAAAAATTCGAATGATGAACTCTATGGATTTCAATATGCGATCTATGATGACGTTGAGAAAATGCTTGCAGGATATGGCATTCCCTTGAATGGAGGAGAAGTTTCTGGAACGTCACAGGGGTTTTCTTTTATAAAGGATTTTGATAAAATCCGCTCGGGCAATAGGACTATGATTGGGCCAAGTAACGGCGGTATTTTTTATGCAAGAGCTGATTTGGGGCAATCAATTCAAGTGATAGCCCATACAACAGATGATGAGAATGGGAAAGTAAGTAGCGCCACAACAAGTGGAAGGAGCGCCGATAAAAAATACCCCCATGATGGCCACCTTCTGTTTAAAAAAAGATAAAGTGAAAAACACCTTTCAAATTTTTGGAATGGTAATCATTTTTCTGACGATACTAGTACCTTCATCTAGTTACGGACAGATAAAAATCGGTGATTTACATAAAGGTGGTATCGTGTTTTCAGTGGATGGCTCAGGTCAGCATGGCATGGTTTGCCAAACGGAAGATTTAGGGATATTGGACTGGAATGAAGCTGTAGCAGCATGTAAAGAGTTGGGTGATGGTTGGGCCTTACCCACTATAGATCAATTGAAGTTATTGTATATAAATCTGCATAAGGAAGATCTTGGCAGCTTTATTAATGACTACTACTGGAGTGCTACGGAGTGGAGTTCCAAAGAAGATATTAAAGATAAAGCGTGGTTCGAGAACTTCGCGAATGGCGATAGTGATCCCGTCAGTAAAGATCGCACCAGATACGTTCGTGCTATTCGGGTTTTTTAATTTTTCACAAGAAACTTATCTAACTATTTTAAAACAACTTTGCAATATCATTTGACCTTCAGCAAAGAATCACCTTCGATTTTCAATGATTGATTTTCTAATTCAAAAAATTAAAATGAAAAATGTATTTCAAATTATCGGAATCGCAGCCATCTTTTTGGCGCTTCTGATTCCTCAATCTGGTTACGGACAGGCAAAATTAAAAATCGGTGATTCCTATAAAGGTGGTATCGTGTTTCAAGTGAATAGTAATGGTACCTCTGGCTTAATTTGCCAAACGAGAGATTTAGGAAAAATGGACTGGGATGCTGCTGTTGCAGTCTGCAAAAAATTGCGTAATGGATGGCGCTTGCCTACTAAAGATGAGTTGGAATCAATGTACGTCAATCTTCATAGGAAAAGACGTGGTGGATTTGAAGAAGACTATTACTGGAGTAGTACCGAAGAAGAAGACCTTGTATGGGATCAGAACTTCGACGATGGTGAACCGAATTCTGTTGAAAAGTTAAGCAATTCTGATTATGTCCGTGCGGTTAAAAAAGTTTCTTTTACTAAACCAAAGAGTAAAACTAAAAGCAATACCAATACCAAACGACCAGAAAAAGTAAAACCTCCACAAAAAACAAAAGATAAGTTTTCAGGCAAGAGTGGCACATTTAAAGATTCCAGGGATAGACAAACTTACAAATGGGTAAGATTGAAAGATGGAAAAATATGGATGGCGGAAAATCTGAATTATGAAATAGCGGATTCCTGGTGCCATCAAGGTACCGGTAATAAAGATAGTGGTAATATCAGCAACTGTAATAAATATGGCCGCTTATACACCTATATAGATGCTAAAAAAGTTTGCCCCGGTGGGTGGCATTTGCCGAGTGATAGAGAGTGGAAAACATTATGGGAAGCATATGGTAAAAGTAGCGGTACAAAGGCTTACAAAGCGTTAATGCATAGTGGGCCTGATAATGATCGCATTGGCTTCTCTGCCCAGCTCGGTGGCGAACGCGGTTCTCGCGGTCGTTACTACACGCTTGGAGCTCATGGAAACTATTGGAGTAGTACGGAAAAAGACGCTGACAACGTATGGTACTATTACTTCAACAAGCCAGGCATCACTCTCGCCCGGTATCACAGAACAAAGTTGGATGCGATTAGTTGCCGTTGTATCCTGGATTAATCCCGCTACCAACAGGTCGAATTCGACCCTTTATTCAATAATTATTCTTTCAACTCTAAAAGCAAAAAAATGAAAAGTGTATTTAAAATGACAGGAGTTGCAGCCTTCTTTTTGGCGCTACTGCTACCTCAACTAAGTTACGGACAGACAAGGTTAGAAATTGGTGATATTCATAAAGGGGGTATCGTGTTTCAAGTAAATAATGATGGTACAGGTTTAATTTGCCAAACAAAAGATTTAGGAAAGATGGACTGGGCTGAAGCTGTTGCAGCCTGCAAAAAATTGCGTAATGGTTGGCGATTGCCTACTAAAGATGAGCTAGAATCAATGTACGTCAATCTTCATAGAAAAAGACGGGGTGGCTTTAAACAAGACTATTACTGGAGTAGTACAGAGAAGGAGGACCTTGTATGGGATCAAAATTTTGACGATGGTGAACCGAATTCCGTTGAAAAGTTAAGCAATTCTGATAATGTCCGTGCGGTTAGAACGGTCTCCCTTAATAAACAACAAAAGGCCAGGACTAATACGAAGGTTAAAGATAAGCCCAAGGTCAAAACCAAGACCAAGGATAATCGATCTAGTAGTAGTGGAAAGCTTAAAACTGGAGATACACATCAGGGCGGATTCGTTTTTTATGTAGATCCAATAGGCCAAGGTATAGTCTGTAGCTTTAGAACTTTAGGGGAATTAAATTATGCGGATGCGGTGGCCAAATGTGAATCCTATTCGAGTGGTGGATATAGTGATTGGCGTTTGCCATCAGAAGATGAATTGAATATGATTTATTCTAATTTGTATATGAAATCGATTGGGGATTTTGGTAAAAAAGGTTATTGGACTTCTAATAATAACGACCCAATGAATGGTAGCGATGTTTTGGGACATAATTTTGGCAACAATATAAAATATTGGTACGCTGCCAATGCCACCTACGTTAATGCTATTGCGGTGAGAGATTTTCCGACGAACCCTAGTAAGAAAGCCAATACCAAACAACCAAAAAAAGTAAAAGCTCCACAAAAATCAAAAATTGACAAACGACGAACATCGATCACTCCTACAAGTAATGAAAAAGTAACACAGAAAAAAACGCTAAAAATTGGAGACCCACACGCAGGAGGGTATGTTTTTCAAATACATCCAAATGGAGGCCTCGTATGTAGTAAAGAGTTAGGAAGTTACAAATGGAACAAAGTAAAAGATGTGTGTGAGAGTTATGGTGGTGGTGGACATACTGACTGGCGAATGCCTACAAAAGATGAGTTAAATCAAATGTATCTGCAAAAAAACAAAATTGGCGGGTTTGCGGCTGATTCCTACTGGAGTTCTACCGAGGGCGATCCCAACTATAATGCGTGGTACCAAAACTTCAAAATTGGCGGTCAGTACAACACCAGTAAGAATCGCATAGGCTACGTCCGTGCTGTCCGTGCTTTTTAACCATTTATCAATTTAACTATTTACCGAGAGGCGGTTGCGGGAAAGGCCTGTATTAAGGACCTGTCCCTAAGTAAGTTGTACGGGGCTTTTTATACAGTACCCTTTATTTCAGCGAGGCGTACTAAACTTCTTAATCTTAAAAAAACAAAACATGAAAAATGTATTTCAAATTCTCGGAATGGTAGCCATCTTTTTGGCTCTTCTGGCACCTCAAAATAGCTACGGACAAGTTAAGGTAGGTGCTTCACATAAAGGCGGTATCGTAGTTTTTGTGGATGGGACTGGGCAACATGGTTTAGTATGTAGCAAAAAAGATTTAGGGATTTTTGTGTGGGATGACGCAGTAGCAAAATGTAAAGCATATGAAGGAGGAGGATATACTGATTGGTATTTACCTTCAAATTTTGAATTTTTTTTATTGTTTACTAATCTGTACAGAAAAGGACTTGGTGGTTTTGATAACGGCGACTACTGGAGTTCTTCGGAGTTCGACGACTACACTGCGTCAGTCCAGGGCTTTGGCAGTGGTAGAATGAACTACATCGCTAAGGGCATCAACGGACATGTTCGGGCAGTCCGGGCTTTTTAGCATATTTATATTTTACAGTACCCTTTATTTCAGCGAGGCGTTCTAAATTTCTTGATCTTTAAAAAACAAAGCATGAAAAATACATTTCAAATTCTCGGAATCGCAACCATCTTTTTGGCCCTTCTGATTCCTCAAACTAGCTACGGACAGATTAAAATCGGTGATACACATGAAGGCGGTATCGTGTTTTATGTGGACGAAACTGGGCAAAATGGTTTAGTATGCAGTAAAAAAATTTTAGGGAAAATGAATTGGGTTGACGCAAAAGCGAAATGTAAAACATATGAAGGAGAAGGATATACAGATTGGTCGTTGCCTTCAAAACTCGAATTAAATTTAATGTATGATAATTTGAACGAAAAAGGGATAGATGGTATTGAGTGGGGTCTCCTCTACTGGAGTTCTACGGAGAGAGACGACGATTATGCGTGGTCCTTTTTGGACGCCTACCCTAGGAGCAACTACTTCCATGTCCGTGCCGTCAGGGCATTTTAACACCCAATAGCTATCGTGATTATCAATTTACCTATTTACTTTACGATGTACTAAGTAAATTGTACGGGGCTTTTAATACAGTACCCTTTATTTCCGCGAGGCGTACTAGACTTCTTAATTTTAAAAAAAACAAAACATGAAAAAAACATTTCAAATTTTCGGAATCGCAGCCTTTATTTTGGCTCTTCTGGTTCCTCAAAATAGCTACGGACAAGTTAAGATAGGTGCTTCACATGAAGGGGTGTCGTAGTTTTTGTGGATGGGACTGGGCAACATGGTTTAGTATGTAGCAAAACAAATTTGGGGAAGTTGTATTATTGGGTAGATGCAGTAAAAGAATGTAATCAATACAAAGGCGGTGGATATACCGATTGGTATTTACCTTCAAAAGATGAATTGAATCAGATGTACAAGAATTTACACAAAAATGCGCTTGGTGGTTTTGATAACTTCGCCTTCTACTGGAGTTCTACGGAGGGCGACGACGACGATGTGTGGGTCCAGTACTTGATGGTTATCAGGGCAAGGGCGGTAAGGTCGGCTACAAGCTTGTCCAGGCAGTCCGGGCTTTTTAACCATTTATCAATTTACCTATTTACCGCGTAGCGGTCGCGAATTAGTCAGTGCCATAATCATCAGTATCAAAAGTCGTAAGCATTATATTTTCGTCGATAGATAAGCCCCCTTCGTAGTTTTTAACTTAATACTTTTAAAAATGAAAAGGGAAAGCAGTATTTTGATGGATTCATTACCCATAAAATTTGAAACAATGCAAAAGAAAATTTTCCTCTATGCCGGCGTCCTGTTTTTAGGCTTGACTGTTTTTGCTTTTACCAATAAGGAGCATCACGACTCTGATACGGAAAAAGCAGTCAAAGAATTAATTCTAAAAAGTTATGTGAATGGTGCATTCAACGGCTTAGATCCTGAAGCTATGCAAAAGGGCTTCCATCCGGATTTTGCTATCTTTTCAGCAAAAGGAGAGAACATCGGAAAATACCCTATCGCATCCTGGGTCGCAGGTACGAAAAAAAGCAAGAACGATCCCAAATTTGATCCGGCTAAAAATATATGGACCCATAATTTTGTCTCTGTGGATGTGACGGGTGGCTCGGCTGCGGTTAAAATTGAATTGTCTCATGATGGAAAACATGTCTATACCGATTACTTGTCCTTACTGGAATTTGATAGTGGTTGGCGAATTGTTGCCAAGGTGTATCATGAGCATAAATAAAGGAGAATTTGATTCCTTTTTTTGCCACAAAGGCGCTAAGCCACAAAGTAGTATGTGTATTACTTTGTGGCTACCTTTTTTTACACTCTTGCGATTGCCATGGGACTCATCCATTCGGCGACAACGAGCGAGCAATGTTGCCAA
>JBLHJZ010000017.1:0-17567 GCA_047619515.1 Saprospiraceae bacterium
TGAAGGAATGAATAGGAGTCAAGCGAATCATGGGTCAATGAACCGATATTACAAGGACAAAACCCAACAGTGTCTTTATATGGAGTACCTAACGGCACTCAACCCTCGTTTATTTATCCGGGTTTACCGAGGTAAAGTCCCGATGGGACTAAAAAGTGCCTTTAGGTACTTTATCTCGGTAAACCAGGACTAATCGCTGTAATAGAGTGCCGTTAGGCCTGCCTTGATGAATAGAAAGGTACTCCACATGAACCACATTCTTTGGGTTTGAAGATTCGCATGAGCCATCCCGAATATTCGAAATGATTGATTATTCTTTCCCTTCTTTCATTTTATGGTAAAATCCTCCGGGCAACTGAATCTGATAACCCGTCCCCAATTTTTCATCAGGAATATAATAATCCGTACTGATCACCTGTGCTCCGGAAGCCAGAGCTTTTTCAAACCGGGATTTATCATTTCGGCGTGCTTCCCAGGTACCGGCATCTGCCCGGGTTCGGACAAGGTAACCTTCTTTTACTCTTCGTTGAATTAGTTCAAAATCATCGACCGGTTCGTTGAGAATCAAAAAAGCAGCCTCTGGCGTACCGGCCGGAGCATTGGCAAACATTATCCGATTCTTTAAGCCAGGATGACCTTCAATATATCGATCTAAAACCTCATTATTCTGATCCAATACAAACAAAAACTTACCCAGCGCGTCATCCAGTGTCCCCCAGCCCTTTGTCAAAACCGCTTTTTCAAGAGAAGGTAAATCTCCCCGAATATCATTAGGCGTGATTAGTTGACCTTTCGCAAAAACTTCCTGAATTTCAAGATCGATTGTATCCAAAGCCGCATTAGAAAAAATAAAAGGTTTTGTAAATCCCGGGCGATCAATAAATTCCTCTTTGGTATTAAGGGTGATTATAATTGGTAAATGATCGGGATGTGCAATTGACCAGGCTTTGATTTCGTCAAGACATATTTTAAAAGTGCCACAGTTGCTTCTGAAGTCAAAGTCGTGATTATGCAATACCTTTAGACCTGGAGATATCATGATCGATGTATCAAAAGGAATGGCCGTAGCTCCTGCCATTTCGATCATTTTTAACCCAAAGGGATGCTTAAACTTCCCACCCTCGGGATCATGATAAACGTCAATCTCCAAAGACCGAAGACCGAGGTCTAATTGCTCCGTCAGAGAGATATGCCCATAATCTAACTGCATCGCTTGTACAGAGTCCTCTGCAAAAACTCCCTCCCAGATCAAAGGATCCATTTTGAGTTTATAACTATTGTGGGAACCAATGACCTGGATATGGTTGAGTATGGCTTTTGGTGTTTCCGGCTCTCCACAGCTACAATAGATTAATCCAATAAGGAGAATTGATAGTAAATTTTTCATAGCGCTAAAATAAGATAAAAATTAGATAAGGAATGTTCAAAAACATATTCCTAATTTCTCAATCCTAATGCTACAATCTTTGATTCCCTTAACATTCCCTTCAAGTATTAAAATGAAAATCCCCTTATCTTTGTCCTTCTAGTAAGTTGTCAAGGAGCCAAGCGGCTTAGAGCCCTGACAGCTTACTTAGCAGCCTGACTACTTAAAAAACTGCCATGAACAAAATATCTTACGTTTTCGTACTATTGTTTCTATCTACCAGCCTTACTGCTCAAAATTTCGAATGGGCATTTACCACCAATCAATTTGACCGTTGTAATGACTTTAGCGATGGTTTGGCCATTGTAAAAATAGGCTTTGATCGTGGGTATATCAACCGTGAAGGTAAGGTACATCTCGAACCACAATTTAATATCATCGATGCTTTTTCAGAAGGATTAGCTTCGGCTGGTTATACTAATTTTAAGACAATGGATTCGAAAAGTGGTTTTATCAACCGTGCCGGTAAATTTATCATCGAAGCACAATACGAGGTCACCAGCCCTTTTCAGGAAGGCTTCGCTTGTGTCCGTATCAATAAACTTTGGGGATATATCAACCAGAATGGGGAAATGATCATCCCCGCGAAATTTGAATCCGCTAGTACTTTTTCAGGTGGGCTCGCTCCGGTACAAATTGAAGGAAAGTGGGGCGTACTCAATACCCGGGGAGACTTTATCATTCAACCTAGGCTGGAATATTTGCTCGCTGATTCCGAAGGTTTGTTTTGCGCAAAGATTCGGGACAAATGGGGCTATATCGGACGGGACGGCAAACTGGCGATTTCACCTGTCTTTGACTTTGCCACCAGTTTTTCCAATGGTCTGGCCAGAGTCGAACAAGGCGGTAAATATGGGTTTATCAACAAAGAAGGAGAATACGTGATTGAACCTCGATTTAATAATGTGTTTAGTTTTTCGCATAACCTGGCTCCTGTCCAGGTCGACGGTAAGTGGGGATATATTGATAGTAAAGGAAATTTTGCTATCCAACCCCAATATGATGAAGCTTTTGGTTTTTATGAAGAACTGGCTAGGGTAAAAGTAAATGGAAAATGGGGATTCATTCGTACTAATGGAGAAATTGCCATTGAGCCACAGTTCAGTAAAGCTTATGATTTCAAAGAAGGATTGGCTCGTATAGAGCAAGGCGACAAGAGAGGATTTATTCGGTATACCCCGCCCACCAATAAAGAATTGATCGTCGATCAACCAAAAGCAAAACCAATCGAACTTACCCGCAGAAAAATCAAGGATGGAAAAACGATCAAAATCCAAGGCACGGATTTTACCATCAAAGTGTATGATCATAATAAGATTGACGGCGACATTGTATCCATGAATTATAATGGCAATTGGTTGTTAAAAGCTTATACATTGAAAGCCAAGCCACATGCTATAGAAATGAAAATCGATCCTAATATCGGTGATAACTATCTGCTGCTCTATGCCGATGATCTCGGCAAAAACCCGCCGAATACCGCCGCACTTATCATTGACGACGGGCACAGTGTCCAGGAAGTCGTTTTGAATGCGGATTTGAATCAGTGTGATATTATTTATTTTGAGCCCGGGAAATAGGTAAACCCAAGGGTCTCGACCTTTTTGTGTTATGTCCAGTAGTATGTTCTTTCATATATCTCCATTTTAAAAATAAATCTAAAAAATACTTGCACATCTAAACTTAATTCACCAACTTTGATTTTCAAAGTACTTTTAATCAATAGTAATGGACAAAAGAAACGAGCATCTTGAAGCATTAAGCGATATCCGATCGCTGATGGAGCGCTCCACTAGGTTTATATCACTAAGCGGACTCTCCGGAGTATCAGCAGGTATATTTGCGCTTCTGGGAGCAGCCTTGGTTTTCTACTATTTCGATGGGTCCCCCTTTGAGGGAGGACGTTACTACGCGATCGATCCGCAGCATTATCTTTGGGGTATACCGCCATTAAAATTTATGATTACTGTTGCCAGTGGTGTATTTGTTCTTGCCCTGGTATTTGCTTCTTATTTTACTTTTCGAAAAGCGAAAGCCAAAGGGCAAAAAATCTGGGATCGTACTTCACTAAGGCTTTTGATCAATATGGCACTACCACTATTGGCCGGAGGTATCTTTTGTATAGCATTGATAAAGAATCACGAATTCGCTTTGGTTGCCCCTGCGACCTTAGTCTTCTACGGATTAGCTTGTATAAATGCCGCTAAATATACCCTGGACGAAATCCGTAACCTGGGCATCGCAGAAGTTGTCCTCGGACTTTTCGGCATGTTTTACCCCGGTTTGGGACTCGAACTCTGGGCGCTTGGGTTTGGAATATTACACATTACTTATGGCACTTTAATGTATTATAAATATGATCGGGTTTAAGTCCGTTTAAAAAATAAATGCGACATTCCGAAAATCTAAATGATTCTGAAATAGCAATAGCGGTTGAAGAATCATTTAGATTGAGGGATCCAAAAGCATGTCCCGTATGAATAGAGGGAAGGATTTTATTTTTTGAACAATACTAAGTAAGGACATGAAAAAAATCATTGCCAATTTAAATAAAGCTTTTGACAATAAAGTGCGACTGGGGATCATGTCTATGCTCATGGTCAACGAATGGGTGGACTTCAAATTATTGAAAGAAATACTCGAACTCACCGATGGTAGGCTCGCCAGTCATATAAAGGCATTAGAGGAAAATGGCTATGTGGAAATCCGAAAACAATTTATCGGAAAGAAACCCAATACCAGTTATACCGCAACAGTCCAGGGAACTAAAGCTTTTAATGATCACCTGGATGCGCTCGAAGCTTTGCTGAGAATGAAGAAATGAATAAGGTAACGCGCAAATTTATTTACCCAGTTGATAAAATACTTTTACTAATTCCTTTTTCAGCCAGGCAAACCCACCTGTCCGGCTGGCAGGTAAATTCGACCTGAACAGATAATGGTTAATAATATGACTTCTTTGAAGTCATAAAGTAAGGGAAAATGATCTCTCTAATTCATCGGGACTTGATTTGACGGCTACATTTAATATCCATAGGACTTCGGTTCTTATTTTTTTATTACTCAGCTTTGTATTTCAAAGTACTTTTATAAAAACATCCTGGTAATTCTTAAATAAAAACATGAAAAAGGTTTTAAATTTTAGAAAAAAGCTAATCATGAATATCGTAGCGTTTACCAAACCTTATTATGTTCGCTGGTTTAAAAAAAATACGCAAGCCTGGAATCAGTCCGTTGATTCCCTTAAAAGATTCCCCAAGAAAAGTCTTGGGAAAACGCTTGGTCTTTTTTTAGAAAAAAATAAATTCACCCTTTTACCAAAATTGGAAGATCATGATGTCTTACATGTTTTACTCGGTTATAAGACGACTATTACCGGAGAAATTAAGATGCAATTTTTTCTACTCGGCAATCGTAAGCGCTCTGTGTATGCACTCTTTACTGCGATTATTGGGACTGTATTAGTTCCCGAAAAATTTCGCTCTTTTTCAAAAGAGTTTAACAAAGGCCGCCGCTGCGCGCCGATTTCAAAATGGGATTTTGAACACCTCCTTTCCGAACCAATAGTCTTATTACAACAGCAGGTATTTTTTAAAAAATTAGATAATCAACCTTTTATTATATAAACCCATGTGTAAATTTTCTGCTACAGAATCACAAAATCCGGAGACGCAAAAAGCAATGATAACTGGAATAGAAAAACAGGAAGCATTGCTCTCTGATCTCAGTATTCAGTATAGGGACTTGTCCAAAGGATACTTCGGACCGGAGAGTATGACCTGGCAACTATACCGTGAACCGACCATCGTATTGGGAAGTATGCGGGCATTACTGCTACAAATCGCTCATCCGGCGATTGCCCATGGCGTAGCAAAATTCAGTAACTTCGAAAAAGATTTTGCAGGCAGAGCTCACCGGACATTTCTGTCTATGGTCAGAATCTGGTTTGGTGATATTCCTACCGCTAATAACTCCGCAAGAAGACTATATACTATTCACAGTATGATCCGGGGTCAGAAGGTATGGGAAACCGAGGACGAAACTATTGTTAACCCATTTTGCGCCACTGATCCCGATCTGCTGTTTTGGGTACTCGCTACACTGGTCGACACGACGCTTATTCTTTTTGAAAAAACAGTCCGAAAACTATCGCAAGGAGAACAGGAGCAGTTTTTTGAAGAAAGTAAAATTACTGCTCAACTCATGGGCATTCCGCTCGTCGCTTATCCGGAAAACCTGGAAGCCTTTTATATCAGATACCACCAGGTGATCACGGATGGTACGCTTCGTTTGACGGAAGACGGGCAGGCTATCAAAAAGGCATTATTCAAGGTGCCCTACCCTATTCGCCGGATCAATGAAATTTTGGCAGAAGGTTTTTTACCAAATCCAACTAAAAATATTTTTGGCTTTACACCGGCAAAGTGGTTTTTAAATAGCCTCCTTTGGGGCGCTAGATTGACGAATAGAATCACCCCGGATGACCTTAGATATGCACCGCATTATCACCAGGCGATGTTCCGACTAGCACTATCCAACAGCAGGACGCCTAGAATAATCGAACGCATACATTATTGGCTAAGCACCCATATCAATTGGTACTTTATTTCTAACAAATTAACCGTTAAAAGAACATGATCGCAAGTATTAAAAAAATTTCTTCCCCCAGTCAGCGAGTAAAGATTTTCAGTATTTTGAGCCTGAGTACTGCATTCTGTATAGCTATGGTGGCTTATAGAATCTATTATAGCAATGTAGATCTATCGAGCCTCAGGTCCGCCGAAGATATTGCCTCATCCAGAGGCTATACTTTTATTTTTCTGGTCTGGAATTTATTTCTCGCATGGATTCCTTATTGGATCGCTATCACCATAAATGGATGCTACCAACGGACTCGTTCCAAGATGTTAGCGTTCGGAATGATCATCGCCTGGTTGCTCTTCTTTCCAAATGCGCCATATATTCTTACCGATCTGCTCCACTTGCACAATCGTCATCCGGTACCTTTTTGGTATGATTTGATGTTGATTGTATCCTTTGCCTGGACTGGATTGATGTTGGGATTTATTTCCTTGCACGAGGTTCGGCTTTTTATAAAAAAACACTACTCGGAAAAAGGGAGTTGGTTATTCACATTTGGTGCCACGATACTTTGTAGTTATGGCATTTATCTTGGCCGTTGTTTGCGATGGAACACCTGGGATATTTTGACGAAACCCCATTTATTAATTCAGGATATATTCTTAAGCGTCACCGATTCGATGGCTATTAATATCACGGTGATTTTTTCCGTTTTTTTATTGCTTGGTTATATGACCCTGAATGCCTTGATTGGAAAATCAGAGAAGTAACTGACAATCTTCATTTTAAATATTCACCAACTGGGCAAATAAATTTGCCTGTTACAAAACTTAATTCGTATGAAAAACTACCTATTGTTCAGCATTCTTATTCTACTCGGATTTAGCTCCTGCGATTCCACCTTTCAATATGATGTATACGTCAAAAACTCAACTGCCGAAAACATCAAAGTTGTTTTTAAAAGTCCAAAAGATGTTAACGGAGCGGATGAAAGAGCCATTGAACTCAAGGCAGGGGAACAAAAGAGAATTATCTCCACCAGTAACCTTGATATCCCAGAAAGCGGTAGAATCAATCCTCGCAATTGTACACATGTCGCAGAATATATCAATGCCTTTATTCAGGAAACGACACCAAGTAAAATCAAGTGGTGCGATGAAAACATCAAGTTCGAACAAGAAGATATCGGGCAATGGACTTATACGCTTGAGTATACTTCTGCTGATTTTTAAAAATATAGTTGGTTGTCCTGGAATTACGCAGATGCTAAAAATTTACAATCATCTAAAAAATATGTTGCGTAAAAAAAGCTTACTATTTGCAAGTTCCTGACCTATCAATTCCCTCTGCCCTATTTTAAACACCCAATATTGGCGACCTTTCTGCTTTTTTTTAATATTTTGCGTCACTATTTGGAGAAATTTCTCGTTATAGTAGATACTTTCTCTATTTGAAAGGCTTTTAATATTTGAATAAAGATGCAGGTAGAAAATTCGCTATTGTTAGAAGTAGAGGCATATGTTTCAAATTTCATTTCGGAACAGGTACCTAAAGAATATGCTTATCACGATGTTCAGCATACCATTAGTGTAGTATCCGATGCCAAAGAAATGAGTGAAATGTTTGAGCTAAGCGAGCGCGATCAGGAAATCCTGTTGCTTGCTTCCTGGTTTCATGATACCGGATATGATAAGGGTGCTTTAAATCATGAGGATCGTGGCGCCATGTATGCGCGCAACTATCTGAGTAGCCAAGGATATAATGAAGAAGACCTTCGACACATCGAAGCTTGTATTCTAGCTACTAAAATGCCTCACCAACCCACTACTTTATTAGAACGAATCATTTGTGATGCTGACCTTGCCCACGTTGGTCAGAAAATTTATTGGGAACGATGCAGCAAAGTGCGTCAGGAAATGGCACTGACTAGGAAAGTTATCATGACCGATCAGGAGTGGGTAGATTTTGAGCTAGGTTTTATGAATAATCATAAGTTCCATACGCCGGTAGCCCAGCAGCTTTTCAATGAAAGAAAAGAAAAGCACATCCGTCAGCTCTACAAACAAAAAGTCCGCCTCAATCCCCATGCAGCTTATACCGTTGACGGGATTTCAAATATGGAAAAGCCGGCAAAGAAGAAAAAGAAAAAGAAAAAATCTCCTAAATCCGAGATTAAAGAACCTGTTCTCAGCCGCGGAGTAGAAACCATGTACCGGACGACTTACCGAACGCATATCAACCTGAGCTCCATCGCGGATAACAAAGCTAACATCATGCTGAGTATCAATGCGATTGTTATTTCCATTACCCTTTCCATACTGACCCCAAGATTTGCGGAAAATCCTAAGTTGATTTTTCCAACGATGATACTGCTTTCGGTTTGTTTGCTGGCTGTTATCTTTGCTACGCTGTCTACTCGTCCGAAAATTACTGAAGGAATCATTACTCCGGAAGATATCAAAGCCAAGCGTTCTAACCTGCTGTTCTTCGGGAATTTCTACAACATGAAGATGGACGACTTTGAATGGGGAATGATGGAAATGATCAAAGACCCTGACTTCATTTATAGTTCTATGACCCGAGATTTATTCTTTCTCGGTGTTGTTCTTGCCAAAAAATATCGCTACCTCAGAATTTGCTATGGTATTTTTATGTACGGGCTGATTGTAGCCGTATTGACTTTTGCGGTTGCGTTTATGCTTTGATCCAGGGGTGAGAGGGTGAGGAGTGAAAGGTGAGGCAAAGGGGGCATCAGGTAAGAGTGCAACTTCTTGTTATCACCGGATCAATGTTCTTTTCTCGCCGCTGACTATTTTTAAGGAAAAAATTTAAACTTGTATTGATTTAAATTGTTTTGATACTTAGAATATAATTAAAACAAACTGAATAAAATTTAGACTTATGATATCAAAAAAGATGGAAACCGAACTCAATAAGCAAATCGAATTAGAATCTTATGCTTCTTTTCTATACCTGTCAATGGCTTCATGGTGTGATAACGAAGGACTGGAAGGTAGTACAAAGTTCATGCATCGTCAGTCTGAAGAAGAGCGGGCTCATATGCTTCGTATTTTCCTTTATATAAGTGAAGTCGATGGGCGTGCGATAGTTCCAGCGGTAAAAAAACCTCCTGTGAATTTCAAATCCGCACAGGATCTTTTTCAACAGGTATATGAGCATGAACAAAAAGTAACAAAATCGATCAATGACATCGTCGGTCTTTGTTATAAAGAAAACGACTATTCTACCCTCAATTTCTTACAGTGGTATGTGGAAGAGCAAAGGGAGGAAGAAGCGCTCATGCGAACGGTAATGGATCGAATCAAATTGATTGGTGACGGGCCCCAAAGTTTATATTATATTGATCAAGAAATTGAAAAAATAAACATGGCAGAAGCTGCTGCAAAAGCTGCGGAAGCAGAAGCAAACACCGCTAATTAGGAAACTCTGGGAAAATTTCATACCTCCATAGAGTATTTTAAAAATCCCAAATAATCCATGCCGATTTCTCTGTATTGCCTTAGCGACAGGATTACAAAATAAAGGTGCACTTCAAAAAAATGAGGCGCACCTTTACTTTTTCTTAATTAAAATGTTATATTTATTGTAGTAAGGGACAGCACATCAATAAGTGTCCCTAAAATTTTCATCGCCGATTTCTATATTTTCTTTCTTGTTAAACAAACAATTTATGAAAAACAAGAACCTGGACTATATCGGGGAGGAAGAATATTATAAAGGAAAAATAATTGCGCTCAGGTATTTTTACTTCGAATCCCAGGCGCTACTCTATGCTGCGCGCCTAAGAGATAAACAGATTAAATGCTTTGTCTCTAACACCAATTCGAACACTTCCTTTCCACTCGGCAACGCTGGGATCGGGCTTCATACTCGGGAGATTGATTTCGGACAATCCTTAAAAATCATCAAGGAAATGGATAATAATGATCGAAACGGGTCGCAACACATATCTTTCCACGATGCGGATCAAGAGGACATAGCCTATGAAAGATCACTTACTGAACAAGGAAATAAAAAGATACCGCTTCTAATATTATTTTTGTTTATTTTCAGTCTGATAATATTCAGGGCGCTTATGAGAGCTAATGGGCTAGTTTTTGGGGGAGATCCTTTTTGATATAGCTTATTTATAATAAAATAAATGGCTTGACCTGTTTGGCCTTGTATAAAAATACTTCACTGTACTGTTACTTAATTTAAACGCAGTTGTCATAAAATAAAGATGCTTATGCTTACCAATAAAAAATAAACCCATAACATAATCACCTATATCCCATGAAAATACCTACTGATAACCTGTTCCAGCTTATACAAGCTATGACAGCTTCTGAAAAACGTTATTTAAAACGTCACTATTCTTCGGAAAAAAGTATCACCACTGAACTGTTTGACTTTATTAATAGCCTAAAACAATACAATGAAGAGGAGGTAAAAGAATACTTCATCCGGTCAAAGGTTTCCAAAAATCTCAAGGTCTACAAAGTTCAGTTGACAGATCTTATTTTAAAAAGTCTTGTTTCCTATCACAACAAAAAGAGTATCCGAAGCAAAATCAGGATTGGCCTCGAAGAAACTGAGCTATTGTTGGCCAAACAACTCTATGGGCTAGCCCAAGGCAGGGTCAAAAAAATAAAAGAAATCTGCCTTAAATATGAAGAGCATGAATACATTTTTGCCATACTCTTTTATGAGATTCTGATTAATTCATTTTTTGATGTCCAACTGAAGGTCAGAGAATACCCAATCCTTGACGAGTTTGACCATTATGCTGATAAGATCAAAAATACTTACCGTCTTAAAAAAATCAACTTCTCACTTAACGATAAAAACAATAATAAGCTCACCGAAAAGTTATCATCAAAGGAAGAAAAAATCTATAGCCGAATACTTGAAACGGAGACAGAAAAAGTAAAAGAAGGAAAATCAACCTTCAATGAGCAGTATTACCTCAATAGTAGCCTTTCTTTGATCAATAAGCTGGTTAATGATAATCCGGAAAAAGAATATGATTTCAAAAAGAAAAATGTAGCGCTCTTTGAAGCCAATCCACATTTTATTGAAAATCACACCAGCTATTATTATGCAGCTTTATATAATCTTTTGATTTGCTGCCGACGAACCGGAAGACATAAAGAGCTCATCAGCGGGATCAGGAAAATAAAAACACTAACCATCGAATATCCTTTCCTCGAACGGAACTTGTCCTTTGTTTACTATCTCGAGATCAAACATAATTTTCAAAAAGGAAACTACGAGGCCTTGATTGATGAATTTGAAAACGCGATTATAAAACATATTAAGAAACACAACCAAAGTGAAGAGAGCTTGCCTGCGCTTTGTTTCATTTATTTCACTATGACTCACATGATCCTTGATCATCCTCAAAAGGTACAATTCTATTTGCGGAGGTTACATGCAATGTCAAAACAATTAAACCCTAGTTATGAGTTGTTTTTTGACATTTTGGAGTTGATTAGCCATTATGAAACCGGGGATTATGATGTCATTCAAAATCTTTTGATGTCTTTTAAAAGAAAAGATAAAAAACAGGCTGGCAATGATACCTTTTATATAGAAATTCTGGACTTTTTCACTGACCTTATTCATTCTCCTACCGATAAAGTCCTGCTAATAAGTAATCTAAAAGCTAAAGCGGCAAGCACTCAAAAAGATGGTTTGCTTAACTTATTGAACGAATTCTTGTTAGATAACTGGCTAGATGCTATCGAAAGCGATAAAACTTTTGCTGAAATTGCTAAAACTAGACAGTTAACCTAAAAGACATCCTTTTGTAAGAATAGATACAAAATATTTTGATTATCAAAATATAGTCTTATTTTCACATTAGTTGATCTCATATAAAAGATCTTATTTTTTTAACAAACATCAAAACTTATGGAAAACTTGAATTTGGTTTTAGCCAACCTTAATCTCAATTCTAGTAGTGATATAGATGTTGAAGTCAAGGTTTAAGCACTAGAAACACAAAAAAGTAAAGGCTGCTCTTCTTCGGAAGAGCAGCCTTTTTTATTTTAAGGTAGTAGGCATCTATATTTTATCGGTTAGCCAGCTTCTATAATAATCTTCATCTTCAATACCTGCCGCATGCTCCGTCATCAAAAGCGGTTTGAAAGTATCAACCATCACCGCAAGTTCGTGGGTTTCTTTTTGACCGATACTTTTCTCCGCTGTTCCTGGGTGTGGCCCGTGGGGAATACCGCCTGGATGTAAGGTTATCATTCCTCTCTCGACATGTTTGCGACTCATGAAATCACCATCCACATAATACAGCACTTCATCACTGTCAATGTTGCTATGATTATACGGAGCAGGTATAGCCAACGGATGATAATCATATAAACGGGGAACGAAAGAGCAAATCACGAAACCCCTGGTAGCAAAAGTCTGATGCACTGGGGGCGGCTGATGCACTCGTCCGGTAATCGGTTCAAAATTATGAATCGAAAAAGCATAAGGGTAGACATATCCGTCCCAGCCTACCACATCAAAAGGATGATTCAGGTAATGATAAGGGTATATATTATCCTGTTTTTTAATAAACAGCTTAAAATCTCCTTTTTGATCATGTGTCTCTAATATCTCCGGCTTTCGGATATCTCTTTCACAAAATGGAGCGTGTTCCATCAATTGGCCAAATTTGTTTCGATAACGGTCAGGAGTAACGATTGGGCTACTGGATTCCACGATGAGCAGCCTGTTATTTTCGCCATCGAATTCCATTTGATAAATTGTTCCCCTTGGTATGACCACATAATCTCCATATTCAAATTTCAGATTACCATACATGGTTTTTAAAGTCCCGGTGCCTTCATGTATGAAAATGACCTCGTCTGCATCTGCATTTTTAAAAAAATACTCCGTCATACTCTGGGTCGGAGCAGCAAGCACAATCTTACAATCATTATTCACCAAAACTGGTTTTCGGCTTTTGAGATAATCAGCTTCCGGTTTGACATTAAACCCAAGCAAACTCCTGTGTTTCAATTGCTTATCGTGAATAGTCTTTGGAACTACAGATATTGGATCCCCTACCTGGACAATTTGGGTAGGTGGATTCGCGTGGTACAACAAGGAGTAATTATCATTAAAACCTTCTGTTGAAAATAGTTGCTCATGGTATAAGCTACCGTCAGGTTTGCGAAACTGGATATGTCTCTTATTTGGTATTTTGCCTAGTTTATAATAATGCATATGTTGCAATTTGTTGTTAGGTTATTGAATGGTGTTCGGTGTTCGGGGTTCGATAAAATGCCTCCACTATTTTAAATTACTAAAGACCTTATTTAAGCTTTTAATTAATAGCTCGACCGTTTTCTCATCTAATCCATCCCAAACTTTCTCCCTGAAAGATCGAGCAGCAGGAATGATCTCGTCAATTTTCATTTTTCCGCTATCTGTCAAATAAATACTGAATCGCCTCCGATCTTCTGGGTCAGGAAGGCGATTGGTTAGTTCTTTATCACTCAATATATCAATGATCCTGGTCACTGTTGGGGCATCTTTAAAAGTACGGCTTGCCAGCTCATACTGACTCAGACCATCTTCTTTTTTCAATTCATATAAAATCGCCCACTGGTCAATAGTAATCCCTGCATCCATCTTCTTCAATATTCCTTTAAAAGATTGACGCATGCGCTTGGCAGTCCGTTCAATTATAAACCCCGGAATCTCTGCTTTTCTATCTTTTGAATTGACTTGTTGTAGGTTCATTTTAGTTGTTGTACTAATTATTCGTAAGTTAAGTATTATTTTATAAAAAAGTACTACGCTACACTAATTAATTCATTTGCGATTTATATTGAGTACCTCTCTATTCATCAAGGTAGGCCTAAAGGCGCTCTACTCATGATTCAGGGCCAGGGTTATCAATATATAGCCCTTAACAGAGCAAAGAATCCCTTTAGAGATTTTATATGGGTAATTTGGAAATAAAACCAGCGATGAGTGCCTTTAGGTACTCAATATGTTTGCAATTCAAAAAAGCTGTTATACTTATTCATCGCAAATTAATTAATTCAAGATTATACCTCAGTGCTGAGATAAGCCGACAAAATAAAGGAAATATCTTATACGCTCAGGATCGTGGTCAATTTGAACCGTCCAAAGCAACGGAGTCGTTTTTGCCAGGATAAATTACCAATAATGCACTTATAATAATTATATTTTTAAAAATATACTGCCCTAAAAGGCTTGGTGAAATCAAGGAACCCTGGAAGGCCTGCTCTGGAAAAAGCAAAAAAGGAGTAAAGGTCATCGTCAGGTGGATGATAGCTATAGTCACCGCAACTTTCAAATATATTCTTGTAATTAGACAAATGCCTATGCTCACCTCCAACAGGGCCAACAAAAAGATGGAAACTTTTGGAGAAAGGAGTCCGAAGCATAATTTGCAGACAGTCGATATCCCTATGCTCTCAGCAGGACTTATACTCGGAAAAAATTTTAATAACCCGAAATAAAAATATATCAGCCCAATACTGATTGTAAGTATATTCAATTTTTTCTGAAATCGGCGATTGGAAAAGTTGCTCATCGGTATGTTGGTTTATAAAATTCGTAAAACATTTAATTATACAATATAAATTAATTACAGATATAAATCAATAATTTAACCCCGATTATTGGTAACCAGGCACATTCCGGATTTAAGGTTGCTTAAGATTTTAAGGATATTGGTTGGAAGAAATCATTCCCTGGTACGATGCAAGATTCTGTATGAAATCGCATTCTATATTAACGGGCAGCGCATCATACCTAGCCTTAGACTAGCCTTCAATCCGATGTGCCATTCGCTGGATAGCGTCAATTATATTATCTATAGCAGGAGGATAGTCAACAAACTTTGTTCTTCTTTCATCGAGCCCCCAAATGCTGATGGTTACTACTTTCTTTTTATCTCCATAAGCCACTGCCAGGCGGAGTGGAATTGGCGTAGGCTTGGTTTTCTTACGACTTTGACAATTACTGGTTTGACAGTCATACATTCGATCATACTCGAAAAATTTCTGCGCAATGATATATTCTGCGAATTGTTCAAGTTCCTCTCTTGGGATATCTTTTTTGGTAATCTCCTGTCCACTGTTCAGGCTCTTAAATTCTTTGATGAGTCGCCCATCGCTTTTAATATGAATATAATCCTTTAGTACCGGATCCAGGCCGCCATAATACCCGCCTCCAATCAATTCAATACTTATATAAATTGGCTCGTCAACTACACTTTTCCTTTCCCTCCTTTTCTTTTTTCTTTTCTTCTTTTTCTTTTTATTGAAAACCAACCAGTTTTTACCTTTATTCCGGTTACTCTCTGTCTCTACAATGACATCAGGCAACTCATTAGCTGCTTTCTTAAAAGGAGCCTCTTTACTTTCTACACGGATAAAGTGGTATTGATAAGTCCCTTTACTATTTGGTTGCCTAAATTCTAAAACCAGCTTCGATTTATTGACTGTTGCGATTTCAAAATTTTTGATATGTTTAAAACTATAAAACAATTCACTTCCCGACAGGCTCCACGTCCCCCTGATCAACCTGCCGTTCAGGTATTCATCATAGGTATAATCATACCTGAAATGCAGATAATAATCATAATAATTTTCGGCCTGATGGATAATAGTATTAGACTCTAAATGAATGGCATAGGTGTACCGCCATTTCGTCTCTATAATATCGCGTTCGTCCACGGCCGGGTACCGGGTACCCCAAGCGGAGGAATCGACCTGCGCGATACCGGTATTTATTCCTAAAACGAATCCAAAGATCAGGAATATATAATGATTGGTTTTAAGCATACCGGGGATTGAGATTAGAACTTGAACCCGAAGGTCAAGGCAATTCTATCGTTGTTTATTGAATTATTTACCAATTGTTGTTTTGCCATATCCGACATAGTATAAGGAATATATCCTTCATCAATCATCAGTCTTCTAAATGCTAAATCCATATAAAACCTTTCTTTCCTAAAGCCAAGGCCAAAGCTAATGGCGTGATTTACAACTTTACCTTCTGCATAAGGTGTGCCATATATACCGTATCCCGCTCTAAAGCGAAACATTTCATAGGCATATTCTCCTCCAAGTTTGAAGTTTAGCGCAGAGGTGAAATCTTCGGAAATTTCCTGATTGATTTCGTCCTGATATGCTGCATCTCCCGGGTCTGAGCTATTCGCTGTAAGATTAAACACCGCCCCCGAATAATCAACATACTCTATCTCTGCCGTCAAAAAACCCAATTTCCTTATAATCACTCCTGCACTACCGATATATCGCCAGGGACTTTTAAGTTTATAGTCAAAGGTGCCTTCAGGAGATTCTCCAGTAAAGGACTCCGGTTCATTCCCCACATCAAAGATATAGTTTAGTTCTGTCGAGAAATTATCTGTCAAATTATAGGCCGTAGGAGTATGGACAGCTGCACCTAAACGCAGCGTTTGATTTACCCGAAAAATAAGGCCCAGTTTAAAATTAACTCCGATCCCGGAAATGGAAAGGTTTTCCTTAAAGGTTGACGCTACAAAAATTGGTATCTCGTCATCAGGATCTTCCTCTATATAGGTCTTTTCTTCTTTGAAATTGACAAAAGGTAATCCCACCGAAGCACCTATCATAAGGCGTTCATTATAATTTCCTGCAAAAGAAAAGTTAAGCTCATTGATAGCGCCTCTGGTATTTACCAATTGCTCTTTGTACACTTCCAGATCACGGGTCCATTGAAAATCATTTGCCCATTCCAATATCCCATTCTCGTCGTTGGGATCGTAAATCGCTCCTGTCTCGTATGCTAAACCTGCTTCGAATTGATCAAGGTTATCAGGGGTGAGTGGGTTGCCAGATTCATCAAAAGCCAATTCCAGAAAACGGTCACTATACGATCCTTCCGAAGTACCGCTGTAGAAAAAAGTCTGGTTGAAATTCGCAATCTGATTAATTCCTAAGGAGATATTCGCCGTCTTCCATTTCGACCCATGTCCCGGGCTCGTGCTATTGACGTATCCTATACTGCTAAAATTAAATCTACTTTTTGATTCCTTATTTTCAGCCGTATTTCCATCTTCTAAAAGCGATCGTGTAGTGGAAGAATAAACGGATGGGCTGAAGATAAACTCAGAAGTCCGAAACATTGCCAGTCCTGCAGGGTTAGTACTAACCACCGAAAAATCTGCACCTAAGGCACCAAGCCCGCCGCCCACACCAATCGTTCTCGCTGTACCACTAACATCAAAATTGGAAAACCGCAGTGCATCAGAGGCCGTTTGACCCTGTGCAAAAAAAGTAACTATAAAAAATGGTAGAAATAAAAAATATCTTTTCATATCAATTATATTATTGCCCTTTCTAAAAAATCACAAATTAGTGGAAAGGTTTTATTTTTTATAAAAAAAAGACAAATATCAGGGATTATCAACTTCGTTGACATTACGTTCCGGCACTATTACAAAAGAGCCTTAAAGAAATTCCTGGAATTTATTAATTAACGAAATCCACAAGACCTGGTATCAATGACCTAAGAGATATACTTCAAA
>JBLHJZ010000018.1:0-17516 GCA_047619515.1 Saprospiraceae bacterium
CCAATCAGACCTCCTGAGTTTTTTAACCCCAGGAGGTCTTTGCATATAATTTTATGTAAATTTACAGTTAGTGTTTTGTCAAGATCAAACTCTCGGCTGTCTTTGTCGTAATTTGAGCCTGAACTTCGTTTAAACGTTGACAAAGCACTAGAATAAAAACAATATTATAATGAAAAAACTTTTTACAATCAGCGCTTTTATGATAGTCGGATTGCTAGCCTTAATGGCCTGGAGCTTACCGGAAAATACACCCTGGCAAGATAAAGTCTCTCCGGTGCTTTTAGAAAAAGCAAGACAATCAGCTGACAAGATTAATTTTATGGTCATGATGAAGCAAGAGGCAGATGTCTCGGAAGCAAAACAACTGACCACCAAAGATGAAAAAGCCTGGTTCGTTTATAATCAACTACAGCAAACAGCAGCGAGATCCCAATCTGGTATCATTGCCTTGCTTGAAGCCAAAGGTGCCAAGTATCGCTCTTTTTATATTGTCAATGCAATACAGATAGTTGGTGATATAGAGTTGATTCAAGCCCTTGCAGAACGCACGGAAGTTTTAAAAGTAATGGCTAATCCAACCATGAAACTCAATCAACTTCCGGATGAGGTTTCCGCATCCACAAGAGGGCCTGAAGATATTGAATGGGGAATTGACATGATCAATGCTGATGAGGTATGGGCGCTGGGTTATACTGGGCAAGGCGTGGTAGTCGGTGGCGCTGATACCGGATATGAATGGTTTCACCCGGCGATCCAAAACAAATACCGGGGCTGGGATGGTGCTACTGAAGATCATAGCTACAACTGGCATGATGCTATCCACGAAATAAGTCCGCTACATATGGACTCTATCGTTGACCCAAGTAATAATCCCTGTGGCCTTAATTCTATAGTCCCTTGCGATGACCACAACCACGGGACACATACCATGGGCACAATGGTCGGGGACGATGGAGGAGATAATCAGATTGGCGTGGCTCCCGGTGCAAGATGGGTTGCTTGTCGAAATATGGAGAGAGGTTATGGTTCGCCATCCACCTACATCGAATGCTTTGAGTGGTTTATGGCGCCAACGGATATCAATAATGAAAATGCTGATCCGACCAAAGCGCCTCATGTCATCAACAATTCCTGGTCTTGCCCTGAAATGGAAGGTTGTACTCCCGACAACTGGTCTTTCATGGAGACTGCCGTAAATAACTTGAAATCATCGGGCGTAGTGGTCGTGGTTTCCGCAGGAAATAGTGGAAGCCAGGGTTGCGGATCAGTAAACACTCCTTCAGCTATGTTCGAAAATAGTTTTACCGTCGGTTCCACAGATTCCAATGATACTATTTCTGCTTTTAGTAGCAGAGGGCCCGTGACGATTGACAATAGTCTTAGGATGAAACCAAACGTAGCTGCTCCGGGAAGAGGGGTTCGCTCTAGTATTCGAAATGGGGGTTATTCCTCTTTTAGCGGAACCAGTATGGCCGGGCCGCATGTAGTTGGCTTAGTGGCACTGTTGATATCAGCTAATCCTGCTCTCGCTGGTAATGTAGAAGAGATTGAAAACATTATTGAGCAGACGGCTGTACAAAAAACAACGGATGAAGAATGTGGTACCGATAATAATATGAACGTTCCAAATAACCAATATGGTTTTGGTCGGGTAGATGCACTCGCTGCTGTAAATTTAGCGTTGCAGTCCAGTGGCGTTTCGGGGATTAATAACGAAACCATCATCCGTGCTTTTCCAAATCCTGTTGACGAAACGGTTCAATTTGAACTTCGAAATATTCAGGGCAAAGCGCAACTGGAAATATTCAATGCTTCCGGTCAGTTGGTTGTATCCGATCGCTTTCAAGTCATTAGCGCTTTCCAGTCTGAATCCGTATCTATGAATAACCTGCCTCATGGTATTTATTTCTATAAAATAACCAGCGAGAAATCCAGTTTCGGTGGCAAGCTGATAAAAAAGTAACGCAACGTACTTGAACAATTCAACTGTTTTTAGACAAATTTCCAAAATACCACTTACCTTGTGTTTCAAATAGTACCACAAGTATTAGTTTGTAGAAATTGCAGACTAAAGTCTGCGGTACTATCTTCAGGATAACCTGCAATTGTCACTGAAAAAATAAAATATGCCTTTATACAATCGAGTCAATAACGACGAGCTGAAACGTCGTTTGATAGAAAGTGATGAAAAACGAACCACCCTCTCTTTTTATCAATATGCCAATATCGAAAACCTTCCTTTATTTCGGAACGAATTATACCGCCTACTGGACGGGGTAAAAGTCTATGGTCGCATTTATGTAGCCAGTGAAGGGATAAATGGGCAGGTTTCTGTACGGGAAGACAATTTTGAAAAGTTTAAAGCCAATCTTTATTCTATTCCATTTCTAAATGGTATCCGCCTGAATATCGCTATCGACGACGATGGGAAATCTTTTTATAAACTAAAAATAAAGATTCGAAAGAAGATCGTAGCCGATGGCCTCAATGATGATTCTTTCGATGTGACAAAACGTGGAAAACACTTATCTGCGGAAGCGTACAACCAGCTTACGGAAGATCCCAAAACGTTAGTAGTAGACATGCGCAATCATTATGAGAGCGAAGTCGGGTATTTTGAAAATGCTATCCGTCCGGATATCGAAACTTTCAGGGCGGCGCTACCGCTTGTCGAGGATATGCTAAAAGAGGATAAAGATAAAAATATCATTATGTACTGTACGGGTGGAATCCGCTGCGAAAAAGCAAGTGCCTACTACCTGCATAAAGGTTTTGAAAAGGTATATATGGTGGATGGCGGTATCATCGAATATGCCCGACAATGCGAAGAGAAAGGTTTGCCCAATAAATTCATCGGGAAAAATTTCGTGTTCGATGAACGAATGGGTGAACGCATTAGCGAAGAGATTGTCTCCAAATGCCATCAATGTGGCGCTTTGGCGGATACACATGTCAACTGCGCCAACGATGCCTGTCATATCCTATTTATCCAATGTGCTACTTGCGCTGAAAAGATGGATGCCTGTTGTTCCATCAAATGCCAGGATTTTATAAAACTCCCGGAAGAGGAACAAAAGGAATTGCGCAAGACTACTGCGTTTAACGGAACCAAGTTCGGAAAAGGTCGTTATAAAGCCCATCGGAAAGAGGAAGGGTTAGATTAATTTGGGTTTAAGATTTAGGATTGTATGGCTAATGATCTTCGGTCAAAAAATGCTGCTAATAATGAGGTTGATACTTCGGCTTCCTAAGCAGACTGATTTACCAGAGAACCAATCGTCAAAATTCTCCCAGCAGTCAAACTTGTCTTTAATTCTAAATCCCCAATCCTAATTCTTTTCTCTTTTTTTCCTCATAAAATTAAAAAAGTCCTACTTTGGGGTTTTAATTCCTACAAATGGCAAAACCGAAGAAACTTAGAAAAAAAACACAGGAAATATCGCCGGCCAAATCTCCTATTCGGGTAGAAAAAGGTCTGCTTCCGCCCTTTTTTACCAACAGCCGCTTGCACTGTATCCTTATTATGGTGCTGAGTTTTGTTTTGTATGGCAACACCCTCCGGCACGACTATACCCAGGACGATGCGATCGTAATCTACGACAACATGTTTACCACCAAGGGGCTAAAAGGCATTCCCGGGATTTTAAAATACGATACCTTTTATGGTTTTTTTAAAGAGGAAGGCAAAGCCAGTTTAGTGACTGGTGGTCGCTATCGCCCTTTTACGCTGATGATGTATGCGCTGGAAGTACAGCTCTTCGCCCCCCCTAAAGTAAATGCCAATGGCACTATTGTAAAAGATAAAGATGGAGATATCGTTTATGATCCGAATGTCAAGGATTATGACCCTTATCTCAAAAAGAGTGAGAAGAATGCAATAAAACTTGTTGGTCATTTTGTAAACGTGCTGCTTTACGGGTTCACCGGTATCGTTCTATATTTACTGCTGTTACAGTTACTTGGGCCTCAGCGAAATACCGTTTTTGCCTATTTCATGGCCGTGGTGGCTGCCTGTTTATTTATTGCACATCCGATACACACGGAGGTGGTTGCGAATATAAAAGGACGAGATGAAATTGTAGCATTACTGGGAAGCCTGGCCGCCGCCTATTTTATTATAAAAGCCTATCATAAAAAAGTGCTTTTCAGTATTCCGGCTGCTATTTGCTTTTTTATCGCCTTGATGTCAAAAGAGAATGCAATTACGTTCCTCGGAGCGGTTCCCTTGATGATGTATATTTTTACAAATGCGAAGGGAGGTCAGATTGTGGCCCATACGCTGGCATTGGTGGTTCCTACGGTTATTTTTCTAGGGATTCGTTTTGCCGTCTTACCCGATTCGGGTCTGGGAGATTTGTCGATGGAACTTATGAATAACCCCTACCTGAAAGTCGAAGGAGGGAAGTGGGTTCATTTCAACTTGGGCGAAAAATTAGCGACTATATTTTATACGCTTGGGAAGTATCTTCAATTATTAGTCTTTCCCCTCCACCTCACCCATGACTATTACCCCCGCCATATTGCGATGATGGCCTGGAGTGACTGGCAATCTATCCTGAGCTTACTTACCCACATAGGCTTGTTGGCTTATGGGATTGTCGGTTTGTTTAAAAAAGATAAATTAAGCTTTGGTATTTTATTTTACTTCGGCACTTTGTTTATTGTTTCTAATATTCCATTTCCTGTTGGCTCAAATATGTCGGAGCGATTTATATTTATGCCCTCTGTCGGATTTTGCTTTGTGCTTGCTTTATTATTATATAGGCTTTTTAAAAGAATGAACAAGGCCAAAAGCTTTCAATTTAAAAAATTAATACCTGTGTTGATCTTGGGCGGGATTATCATCGCTGCTTTTAGTGTGAGGACTATACTTAGAAATCCGGTTTGGGAAAATAACTTTACCCTATTTACAACCGATGTCAGCGTGTCCCAAAATAGTGCAAAACTCCAAAATGCTGTCGGCGGAGAATTGATCAGAGTGTATAGCAAAGTGGCCGATGAAAATCTAAAAGTTCAAAAATTAACCGAAGCTACCCAGCATTTACAAACCGCATTAAAATTTCATCCATCCTATAAAAACAGCTACCTCCAACTCGGTAATTGTTACAATTATCTCAAACAATACGAAAAGTCGGTTGAGAATTATAATAAAGTCTTGTCGATGGATCCCAACGATGAAAATGCACGTAACAACCTGGGAATAACATATCGGGACGCAGGCCGTTATTATGGGGAAGAAAAAGGGGATTTGAAAACAGCGATCAACTACCTCGAAAAAGCGTATACCATAAAACCCAATGAATACGAAACGCTACGCTTATTAGGAGTAGCTTACGGCGTATCCGGAAATAACGATAAGGCCATAGATTTTTTTTCAAAAGCCCTGGCCGTAAATCCCGATAATGCCGATGCCTTGTGGAATTTGGGAAGCGCCTATTCTTACGCTGGCAATCTGGCAAAAGCAAATGAGCTTCACCAGAAAGCTATTCAAATTGACCCTGAAGTAGCAAACAGGAATAAAAAGTAAACCATTAGGTGAGGAGTGAGGAATGATCCGGTGAAGGCTAAGCGTTCCTCACCAAATCTCTTCTCTACCCTCACCTCTGAATAAAGATCCATGTACCTAAAAATTAAATATACTCTCTTTCTTTTTCTCGGCTTAATTGTAATTAGTGCCACTAATCCAGAGTCGAAGTCACATAATACAACCCTGCAAGAGGAGATTTGGGCCGATAGTATATTTACTATAATGACACCAGAGGAAAGGATCGCTCAGTTGATGATGATCCGGGCACATTCTGACAAAGGCCCAGACCATATTGCACAAGTGGAAGGCTTAATCAAAAAACATCAAATCGGAGGCCTTTGCTTTTTTCAAGGGACGCCCGAAAAAGAAGTAGAACTTACCAATCGATACCAGGCATTAACCAATCATGTACCTCTCCTGATTTCTATGGATGCAGAATGGGGTATCGGAATGCGATTCAAAGAAGCTGCTGTTAATTTCCCTAAAGCATTGATGCTGGGAGCGATTCAGGACAATCGCTTACTCTATGATATGGGCAAAGCGATTGCAGCACAATGCAAGCGAATTGGGGTTCATGTCAATTTTGCGCCAGTCGCCGACGTAAATAATAATAGCGAAAATCCGGTGATCAATACCCGCTCCTTTGGAGAAGATCGATATAATGTTGCCGTCAAGAGTTATATGTATATGCAAGGCATGCAGGATAATGGCGTGATGGCCTGCGCCAAACACTTCCCCGGTCATGGAGATACCAATGTAGATTCGCATTATGATCTTCCCGTCATTTCGCATAACAGAAATCGACTCGATAGTATTGAAATGTTTCCTTTTAGAGTACTGGCACAGCATGGCATTCAGAGTATGATGATCGCCCACTTACAGGTACCGGCGATTGACGACAGACCAAACCTACCCACTTCTCTTTCTGAAAGAGCAGTTTCTGATATCCTTAGAGATACGATAGGCTTCGAGGGCTTAATCTTCACGGATGGATTGGGGATGCAGGGAGTAGCCAAGCATTATAAGCCGGGAGAAGTAGAAGCCAAAGCATTGGAGGCAGGGAATGATATTTTGCTTTTGCCACAGAATGTGCCGGCAGCTTTCAAAGAGATTAACCGGTATATCCAGGAAGGAAGATTGGATCTTGAAGAAATTAATAGCCGCGTAAAAAAAGTGCTTCGGGCAAAGTATCGTCTTGGTCTGACGGAGTATAAGCCACTCGATGTGTCTACTGCCCGTGCTGATGTGAATAATGCCGAAGCGATTGTCCTAAAGCGAAAATTGATTAAAAATGCATTGACCTTAGTTAGGAACAAAGACGGTCTGATTCCTTTCGGAAAATTGGAGGAAACCAGCATCGCTTCTCTAAGTATTGGTTCGACTAAAAGAACAAAATTTCAATCTACTTTAGGTCTCTACGGAGAGATTACACACCATAATGTAGGAAAGGAAATTTCGAATTCAAAAAGCAAACAACTGATCGGACAATTGAAAAAATATGATGTAGTGATACTCGGACTACATAATATGAACCAGTATGCAAAAAAAGATTTTGGACTAACCAAGAGCACAAAGAAATTTATTGAAGATTTAAGTAAAGAGACCAAAGTAGTCCTGACGGTTTTTGGAAATCCATACGCTTTGAAATATTTTGACGATATAGACTGGGTATTAGAAGCCTATGACGAGGATTCAGATACGGAAGACCTGGCAGCACAGGCCTTATTTGGCGCTTTTGGTATCAATGGGAAGCTGCCCGTAACGGCATCACCAAAGAGTAAGTTTAATGTCGGAATTTCCACAGTGAATGCTTTTAGAATGGGTTATGGTATCCCTGAAGAGGTTGGGCTAGATTCAAAAATTTTAAATAAAATAGATGGCCTTGCGGAGGAAGCTATCTCCAACAAGGCAACGCCCGGATGTGTAGTCCTGGTGGCTAAAGACGGACAGGTCGTGTTCCATAAAGCCTACGGATATCATACGTATAGAAAATTGCAACGAACCTTGACCTCTGATATATTTGACTTGGCTTCGGTTACAAAAATTGCAGCGTCCACGATTGCGGTAATGAAACTCCAGGATGAAGGGGCCCTTAGTGTTTTCAAGCCGATGGATACTTATCTACCGCCTTTGAGAGGTACCAATAAAATGGGCATTTTACTACAGGATATGATGACTCACCATGCTAAGCTATCGGCCTGGATTCCTTTTTATCAACAAACTATTACAAGCAGTAAGCGCAATCCGCGGCCAATGACGAAGTTTTATGCTAAAAAATCTATCGGAAATTTTAGTGTCCCAGTCACCGAGAAACTCTTTATGCGGGATGATTTTGTGAGTGAAATCAAAGCCCAGATCTACAACTCCGACTTACGGTCTAATCCCGGATACAAGTATAGTGATCTAGCTTTTTATATGGTTAGTGATATGATAAATTTTAAAACAGGGAAGCCGATAAATCAATATGTCAAAGAAAATTTTTACAATAAATTGGGCTTGTCAACCATGGGATATAAGCCTTGGGTAAAACATTCTCTGACCAGAGTTGTACCTACGGAAGAAGATAACTACTTTCGCAGGCAGAGAGTACATGGCTATGTGCACGATATGGGCGCAGCGATGCTAGGGGGAGTAGGAGGACATGCTGGTCTTTTTTCAGATGCGAACGATCTGGCTATCCTTATGCAAATGGTTTTGAATGGTGGGTATTACGGAGGAGAAAGATTTTTTTCTAAAACCACCGCCAATATCTTTACTCGTCGACCTTCGAATTGTACGCGGCGTGGGCTTGGTTTTGATATGAAAGAATTAGATCAGGCAAAAAGCCAAAACGTGTGTTCTGAGGCTTCCGTGAATACTTTTGGTCACCTTGGCTTTACCGGAATATGCACCTGGGTGGATCCTGACGAAGATTTAATTTATATCTTTTTATCCAACAGGACTTATCCTTCGATGAATAATTACAAGTTAAATAAAGAGGATTACCGACCCAGAATACAAAGTGTAATCTACGAAGCCCTGGAGAATTAGAATTATGGAATAAGGAATGAAAAATTATGAATTACTGTCCTCCTTCGATAAACTCAGCACATGTTTCGAGCATTGGCGCTGGCTTGGTACAGTGTATCAATGGAGTTAGCCTGCGAGTCGAGAAAAGGACAGGAATTATTTTGCGAAGTGTGGCATTAAGGAGCATCACTCGGGTATTAAATTATTTTAGCACACATACTATGTCCCCTGGTTTTTATCAATGAATTTATCACTCAAAATAGCCCGCAGATATTTATTTGCCAATAGCATTAGTGGCGTACTGCTGGTATTGGCACTGGGCTATGTGTTTTTATTACCTTTCCTGTTGATATTAGTGCTATTTAAAAAAATAACTTTCAAATCCATTAATGCGATCAACATCATCTCCGGGATATCCGTCTTTGGAATTTCATTGGGTACTGCAGCTTTAATCCTAGTACTTTCTGTATTCAATGGATTTGAAGATTTGATCAGCGGCTTGTTTAGTACTTTCAACCCAGATGTTAAAATCACCGCTTTGAAAGGAAAAACCTTTACCACAGATTCTACCCTAATTGCCAAATTGAAGATGGTAGATGGCGTAGTCGCTGTATCGCAGACGCTGGAGGAAACTGCTTTTTTCGAATATAAAGGCAGTAGAGATTTCGGAACGTTAAAAGGAGTCGACGAAGAATATACTAAAGTGACCGGGATAGATTCCACTATTCGGGAAGGAGATTTGATCTTCGAAGCTAATGGGCGTCAATATGCGGTACTGGGTGTCGGTATGCGTAATAAGTTATCCGTCAATGTAGATAATGAATTTACCCCGATTACAGTCTATATGGCGAAAAAGAGTAACAGTGTTACCAGACCATTTATAAAGAAATATATATACCCTGCCGGGACTTTTGTCATACAGCAGGATTTTGATAATCAATACATTTTATCCTCTCTTGATTTTGCGCGAAAGTTACTTAATGTCACCAATCAGGTGAGTGCCTTGGAACTCAGGATGGATCCGGACAAAGATCCCGCGCAAATACTTTCAGGGATCGAAGCGGTCATGGGGGATGATTTTATAATCAAGGATCGCTACCACCAGGACGAAGCTTTTCTTAAATTGATGAATATCGAAAAATGGCTGAGCTATGCTATTTTAGCCTTGACAATGATTTTGGTCGCTTTCAATATGATTGGCTCCCTATGGATGATCGTACTGGATAAGAAAAAAGATATTGCAATTTTAAAATCCATGGGGGCAACCAACAAGACGGTCAGGCGTATTTTCCTGAATCAGGGCTTATTACTTTGCTCGGTCGGAATGGTTTTCGGGTTTGTTATTGCGATTTTGCTATATCTGCTTCAGATTACTTATGGGGTCGTTCCTATCCCTCAGGGGTTTGTTGTAAATGCCTATCCGGTCAGTATGCGTTTTAATGATTTTGTTGTTGTGACTATTACGGTTTTGTCGATTGGGTTATTAGCTTCGGTTTTGCCTGCATTGAAAGCTTCCAGGATTTCAGCTCTGGTAAGGGAAGAGTAGAGGACAAGGAATTACAGGCGGGTGATCGTTTCACTTGTGATTGGGCTACGCCCATGTGATCGACCTACGGTCACTTGTGAGGTGATGATCGGCTACGCCTTGTGAACTTGCTTCGGAGCGATCACCTTTTATAGATTGAGCTTTTCTTGCGATTGTCATGACATTTAACGCTCCACGACCCAAAAAAACGATTATCTTTTCTATTTTTGCAGAATTAAATTCAGAATAGATGGAAGAATGGGAATTAGATTACCAATGGCTAAGTGTTCGACATAAAGTAAAAGAAATATTTCACCGGGATAGTCTACCGGATTTGAATGGCGTTTTATTTATGATAGGTATTCAGGAGCTTGGCAGATGGGGCGATACTTTCTCCAAAGAGGAGAAACAGGATTTGATGCACATTGCAGCCTGTAAATTATTAAGTTTCGATGGATACTACCAGTTTGAAGGAAGAGATGCCGATGGTTGGCCACATTATAAAGTGCTGCGACCACTCACCGTGAAAGGAGTAGGAGAACAGGCCGAATTTTTAAAAACAAAAATTATCCAATATTTTAAGGAGTTGGAAGCCGGTGACGCCGGCTCGGAAGAAGAATAAGCACTGTTTAATAAATTAGGTTCTTTGACAAATCCCGTTTTTGGGACAACCAAATAGAAAAACCAACGCTTCCTTTGGTCGCTTTTGTTTCTTCTATTTGGTTGTCCACGGGATTTGCCAAAGAACGATAAATTAAAAAACCATTATAGCATGAAACAAGTATTATTTTTTACGGGTATCTGTTTATTATCAATTATTACTTCTTGTGGAGGAGGTGATGGTTTTACCTATGCTGAGATCGAAACGGATTTCGGGACGATGAAAGTAAAACTATATAATAGCACTCCCCAGCACAGAGATAATTTTATAAAATTAGCGAAAGAAGGGTATTATGATGGTCTTCTTTTTCACCGGGTGATCCAAGGATTTATGGTTCAGGGTGGTGATCCTAATTCTAAAGATGCAGGGCCTGACGTTTCCTTAGGTAGTGGCGGACCAGGATATCAAATCCCCGCAGAGATAGGAGGGTTGCACATCAAAGGAGCACTTTCTGCAGCGAGAACTGGTAATCCGGAAAAGAAATCTTCTGGTTCCCAGTTTTATATCGTTCAGGGAACAAAAATCTCTGAGGCACAGCTTAATGGCTTTGAGGGAAGCAAAAAAGTAAAGTATTCCGCTGAGCAAAGAGCATTGTATAGTACACTCGGTGGAACGCCTGCGCTGGATAATGATTATACGGTATTTGGAGAAGTAGTCGAAGGAATGGAAGTGATTGACAAAATCGCTGCGGTGCCTACTAAGCCTGGAGACCGACCAGTTGAAGATGTAAAAATGAAAGTTAGTTTAGTTAAATAGAAAAAAATGGATTTTAAGATAGATAAGTGCCTGCTATTGTTTGTCATTTTAGTGATGCTGTCCTGTGGTCGGCCGATTGCTGATTTTAGTTATTCAGGAGCAAATGAAGCGCCTGCCCATGTTGATTTTGAAAACAAATCAAAAGAAGCGGAAACCTACGAATGGGATTTTGGTGACGGTAATAAATCTTTAGATACAGCGCCCAGCCACCGCTATACCAATTCTGGAAATTATACGGTAGTATTGAAAGTCAGGAAAGGTAAAAAGACAGTTACTAAGAAAAAACAACTATTAGTGAACTCTCCGGAGAAGTGCTATGTAGAAATACAAACGAATTATGGCAATATGTTGATACATTTGTATGATGCAACGCCACAGCACCGGGATAATTTTATAAAACTAGTGGAAGAAGGTTTCTATGAGGATTTACTTTTTCACCGGGTGATTCAGGGTTTTATGATCCAGGGAGGTGATCCGGACTCCCGGAATGCAAAACCAAATGGACCGCTAGGTGGTGGTGGACCGGGATACCAGATTCCAGCGGAATTTGTAGATTCCCTGATACATGTCAAAGGCGCACTTGCTGCAGCGAGAAATAATAACCCGGAGAAAAAATCTTCCGGATCTCAATTTTATATCGTCCAGGGGCGCAAGGTCACGGATCGGGAATTGGGTCTTGTGGAAGCCAGAGAGGATTTTAACTATTCTTCAGCGCAAAAAGATATTTACGCCGAGTTAGGTGGTGCGCCACAACTTGATAGAGGGTACACGGTCTTTGGAATGGTGGTAGAGGGTCTAGAGGTAATTGATAAAATTGCTGCTGTCAAAACAAAGCCCGGGGATCGTCCGCTCGAGGATGTAAAAATGAAAATGAAGGTTATCAGGTAGCATAACTTCTGGCTAATTCAATATATAATGGTTCAAAAAAAATACTTAGGAATAGATGTTGGCGCTTCCGGCATTAAAGGAGCAATCGTTGATATAAAAAAAGGGGAAGTGGTCAGTGAAAGGTTTAGAATTCCTACCCCGGAGCCTTCTACTCCGAAAGCTATCGCAAAAGCTTTTGTAGAATTAGTGAATCAGTTTGACGGTGAAAATAAAGTAATAGGTTGCGGATTTCCTTCTATTATTAAAAATGGTATAGCGCTCAGCGCAGCTAATATTCATAAATCATGGACGGGTACTGATGTTGAAAAACTTTTTTCTGATGCAACCGGCTGCCAGGTATCTGTCAAAAACGATGCTGACCTTGCAGGAATAGGAGAGATGAAATCAGGGGTTGGAAAAGATAAAAAAGGTACGATTTTATTTATCACGGTAGGTACGGGCTTGGGTTCTGCCTTGTTCGTTGGGGGGGAATTAGTGGCGAATACCGAATTGGGGCATTTATATATAAAAGGGCATAATAAAATTGCGGAGCAATATGCTGCGGATAGCGTCAGGAAAAGAAAAGGCCTGTCCTGGAAAATCTGGGCGCTAAGATTTAATAAATATTTAGCGCATATCGAAAAAATATTCTCTCCCGATTTGATTATTATAGGAGGAGGTAGTAGCAAAAAATTTGAACTATACGAACAATATCTATCTATACAAACACCGGTAATGCCAGCCGTGCTGTTAAATAATGCAGGTATTATCGGTGCTGCTTACTATGCATATGAAGTAGAAAAGGCTTTGGAGAAATCGGTTCGCTAAGGAATCAGCAAAGAACAAGATACTGAGTCCTAAGGTAGAAAACTCAAATTATATTCATAGCGCTCAGCAAAAGTAAGCTCTTCTTCTCCACAACCTTGAGCTAGTGTTTCTATGATACTTAAGCGATCGGATGCCCCTGGATGGATAGTCAACCATTTTACTTCTTCTGTCATGGAGGATGCTTTTTCGATAAAAGATATCAGCCCTCGTGCTTCATATTGAAATGGACAAATCACTTCAAGATAAAATTTATCTGCTTTTGCAACAGCTTCCGACGGATAAGCCATGTTTTGAATAGTATTCGCGATATCTATCGTACCCGGAGAATTGGTTCCCAGCAACAGGTCACCGATTATTAGTGTTGAGTATTCCTCTTTCATGAGATCGATTACCGTCTCTTTATCCGAATAATATATCTCATGGGCAAGGATCGAAAAAAGCTCGTTTTCCCCGGCAAGCATCTTTAGCAAACCGGTATAAACATAAATTTTTCCTCCTGGTATCGTAAATACCGATCGCATTTCATCATCTTTTAAAATGATTACTTCCCAATCAAAAATACTTCTATTGTCTACTTGATTGGTGTTGACCAGCGTGCTTAAAAGTCTATTGATATAGGTATAAAATTCAGGACTCTCTTCGGTTTTTAAAACCTCATAATAAGCTGTGGAGCTTTCAATGATAGCGGATAGATGTTCACCGATTAGTTGTTGATCTTCTATTGTAAATTCTTCTTTATTTATATGGACAACGATTTCTGTAGGTTTTTTACAATAATTGAAGAAAAGAGCAAAGAAAAGTAATCCAAAAGTAGATTTGGTGAAAAGATATCTCATGGGTACAAATTTTTTCAGCTTGATTGAAAAGTATTGAGGGGGAGAAGCGGGGGAGAAGCGGGGTAGATTGCTAGGGAATGGACAAAAAACATGCCACGCAAATAAAGAAATCAATATTCGGGGTTAGGGATTCGGAGGTTACCGAAAACCTGAGCGTTAAAGCCTTTTTTGGCAAATAAATAAAAGGTCTCTTCTTCGATAGCCCTATAATTTTTGAAAATTTCGGGATGCCTTTTGTTTAGAAGTAGAAGTAGAAGTAAGTATCCGTTAGTTCCTTTTATTAATAGCAATGATGCTTAATATCTCTGCATCTGCTGTAAAATCAGGAAGGAAAGTAAAAATGCCTTCAACCGTAAAGTCATTTTCTAAAAGGGTATCATGTAGAAAAGACAAGCCCTCGGAACGATTGCCATTAGCTAGTTGACAAGCTACTTTGCAATACGCTAATTCAACGCCGTAAGAGTAAGATTGTGCTTCCTCTATCACTTCCAATGCTTTTTCGACTTCCCCGGTTTCTAATAAGAATAGGGTATACTGAATCCAACAGTCACTTATCTCGGGAGCTATTTCAGTAGCTCTCTGAAAGTAATCTTCTGCCGTTTCATTTTCTTTAATCTGAAAATAGCAAGCGCCGAGCGCCGTAAAATATTCTTCTTTTAATTCTTCAATAGAGATCGCCTTTTCATAAGCGGCAATAGCAGACAGCCATTTTTGTTCTTTCGAATAGCATTCACCCAGTCTAAAATAAACAAAATCATTCTGCGGATCCAGGTGGATAGCTTTTAGATAAAAAGCTTTAGCTTTTGGAAAATCATCCAATTCCTCCAGGCAATTACCAATATTCATTAGAATATCGCTATCAGGTTTGATAAACTCTAAAACTTCTTTATAACATTCCAATGCTCTTCGATACTGCCCGAGTTGCATACAGGCATAGGCACAATCCCGGTAAGCAAATTCAAATTGATTGTCAATGATATAAGCGTACTCATAGGCATCTGCGGCATTTTTATAATCATCGATCGCCTCATAAGAGTAACCCAGGTTGTACCAGGCCACATAATTGTACGGATCAATATCAATTAGCTTTTTATGCAGGATAATACTTTGGTCAAAACACCTTGACATCCCTACGCTGAACCAGATTCTTTCCAGCGCATCAACATTTCCCGGGTCAAAAAGAATAGATTTATTCAAAGCGATAAACATGCTTTTGAATTGTTGTTTTGATTCGTGTAAAATAGCTTTGCTAAGGTATATTTCACTTAATTCTGTTTTCGTAGCCTGGGCTTCCAATTGGTTTAGAATAGCATATGCCTCTTCATAATATCCAAGCATATTAAGGCTTTCTACTCTAAGTATTATGGTATCAAATTCCGAGGGGTTAAACAACTCCGCCTGATCCAGACAGGTAAGGGCTTGAGTCGCGCAGCCCTTTTCCAAAAGAAGTTGGGCTTTCTTTTTATGGAACGTCGAAGAGAAAGCGTGTTGTATGATTGCATGGTCTACTACCTCTATGGCTTTACCATACAATTCTGAATTTTGATAGTGCGCTATAAGTTTTAAGAATACCGCTTCCTCATAGAAACCTACCGTTCCCTTTTGTGACATCGCCTCATACTCTGATACAAGCTCGTTTTGCATGTTTGGATTTTCTTGGTTTTGTTGTTTCATGGTTCACGTGTAGTTGTGTTAAGGTAAATATACATAAAAAAGGAGCAAAGAAACTAGTGGGAAAGGGCATTATTTTTAAAAAAATTAATTTCCTGTTTTTGTATTAAATTAAAAATTAATCTGTATAATATATTGATTATCAATAAATTAAAAAAAATAATAAATTAAGATTATTTTTTATGTCTTCCTATAATCTACTCTATTACACAGAGTAATATATACGATGAAAAATAAAGTAATAAAAATAATATTTGATTGTTAGCAAAGAGACCAAAAAGAACTTAAAGTCTATAAAAAACTATTATTTGTGACATTTCATCGCTTAAAATTTGGCTTTCCACTACTTACAAGATATACTCCGATAAAGATCAGCATACCAGAAATCACTTTTAGAAATACCAATTGGTCGCTTTCAAAAATGACGGCTATAAGGGTCGCCAATAAGGGTTGGAGATAAATGTAGATACCAACGGTAGCGGCCTGAACCGTTTTTAAAGCATAGGTATTGAACAAATAAGCCAGAATGGTAGTACAAATAAGGACATAGGCTACGGCAATCCAAATATGGGTAGAAAAAGTGCTCCATTCAACGGCTGTCAACTGATTAATCCCAAATGGAAAAACAAAAATGATCCCAAAAGTAAAAACCCACTTAACCACAGTAATCGGATTATAATCTTTCATCAAAGATTTGACCAATACCAGGTAAATACCATAAGAGGTGGCATTGACAAAGATTAGAAAATCACCCAGGGCTCTGTCTTTGCTGAAGGCGACTTGTTCACCATAAAGGATAAGTATAATCGCTCCACTTGCGCCAATTAATACCCCGAGTAGTTTTCTAAAGGTTATACGCTCTTTAATATAAATAGCGCTGACGATCAAAACAATGATCGGGGTAGTGGTCATGATCAGGGAAGCGTTGATCGGGGTACTGAGTTTCAGGCCCATGAAAAAAAACATCTGGTTGATCGCAACGCCAAATATCCCACAGAGGATCAATTTTCCGATATCCTTTTTTTTGATTTGCTCTTTGATAAAGAGCCTATGGACTAAAGTAAAGAATACCAGCCCGCAGATGACCCGCATCAATACAAATCCCAATGGCTTGATATAGCCATCATCCAAAACCACTTTGGAAATAGTATAATTGGCGCCATAAATGAGGGCGACCAGGAAGAGGGCGATATGGGCTTTTACACGAGGGCTCATGATCGGCAAAAGTAAAGAAAATTATTTCTAATCGGCTTGCGACTCTCGATTAGATTTCAGGATCCTTTTAACGCCATTTCCAATCATGACAATCGCAAGATTGACTTGAACTCCTTGAGTTAAAGGTAGTGATCGCTTCGCTGATGATTGGGCTATATTCCCAATCCATCAATAGGCAATCACAAGATTATTTTAACTATCTTAGACTTTCTTGTTTTTTTATAACTCCAAAACCACAACTATGTCTACAACTAAGCCTTTCACCAATCTTAGCTTTGATCATGTCCATTATCGTTCTTCTGATTTCGATAAGACCAAAAATTTCTACATTACTATCATGGGAGGAATCGAACTTAACCCGGAAATACTTCTTAAGAAACCAAACCTGCAAATTGAACTCGCCGGGGTGACCCTGCTTTTTGCCCAGGCTGGGGATGATCATGCTCCGCCGATTCCAGCAAAGAAAAGGTTAGGCGTTTATCATATTGCTTTTCTCGTTGATGATTGCGATGCGGCAACTAAATACTACAGAAAAAAAGGGGCCAAGGTTGCCATCAAACCATTCATGGCGGCAAAGAATATTAAGGCTTCTTTTCTATATGCTCCGGATGGGATGTGGGT
>JBLHJZ010000019.1:0-17184 GCA_047619515.1 Saprospiraceae bacterium
TAAGCATAGGAAAGGGAGACCTGGTTTGTATTTAATTGCATCAAACCTTCGGTGTCGTGGTACAGGCTTAATCCAAATCCGCTTCTCAGGAAGGGTTCCTGGATTTCGACACTGGCGATATAAGTCCGAAATCCCCGATCCACTTTTCCCCACTGGTTACGTGAGGTTCCAGAAAAGCTGACACCGTTTTCAATACCTGTAAAAGCAGGGTTTAAATAAATGCGGCTGGCATAAAACTGTGAGAAAGAAGGGTCTTGTGCCTGGCATAAATAAATACAAAAAATAAAAAGTACTGTAAGTAAATTTTTGTTCATAGTTCCGAGATTACTATTTTGAATAAATACCGGAAAAGAACGGATTACACTATCCTGCAATCCATTTCTAACCGACAATGCAATAGCTTAACTGTTGATGCAGTGCTGCATCAATGTTTTCGGTATTTGGGACAAACTTGTATTCTAAGTATTGTTTAAAAAATAAAATCTAGTTTTGAATTTCTCCATCTAAATTATTCTTCAACCGCTAATGCTATTTCAGAATTATTCAGATTTTCGGAATGCCGGGTTTGTTTTTTATACGATGTAAAAAAGGTGTTCGCGCTAAAAGATTGACATAGCAATACGGGCATTGGCTATGTAGTTTTAGCAATGGTAAGTTATGGTTGGAAAAGTAAAATGAATGAAGTATTTTGAAATGCTAATTGCTAATGCCTCAATAAAAGCAAGAAGCTACTTCCGAAAATAATAAAATAATGAAATTTTGTACCTTATCCTGTAAGGGTACTTTTTTAATGGGCTGGCTTATAATTTTCTCATCTTAAGATAGGACAAATCTACATATAAAAATTTGGTAATGTCAATTTTTTCCACATTCTTTCTTGTGACCGATATTAAAAGAAACTATATCTGGATTATAATTATTTATAGGATTACTTATGTTCAATCAGTTTTGATTTATCATTTTTTAAGTATTGTAAATGAACGAGATAAAAAAGTATATATTATACATATAAAATAATTTATATGTATTTTACACATCTTCTTATTATTGAATTCGTGACGGTTTACAAGTTTTTTTAATGTTAATTTTTTTATTTTGATATGAAAATCAAAAAAAAACTAATTAAAAAGCAGATACGAAGGAATGAAAAAGGATAAGATATTGCAATTTGTCAGCAAAAAAGGAAATGAAAATTCATTTCTTTTTGATAAAACTTATTGCGATCTTTCGTCGGTACTATTTTATCGTCGGTATAACGTTGAAAAAACAAACACCATACCTTTAGGTGATTTGAAAAATAGCATAATGAATATTTTTAAACGCAGTTTGTTGATCTTTTTACTCCTTCTCTTTGGACTGCTTAGCCTAAATGGACAGGATAAAGAAATTGAAATCAAAGTCTATAGCTTTGAGGAAGGCCTGACGCATCGAAATGTTTTTAAAATAGCGCAGGATCAGGAAGGCTTTATTTGGATCGCTACGATCAATGGTTTAAATAAATTTGACGGGCATAATGTATTACAGTATTCCAGTAATAATCCGGAGTACACTATTCCTTATGATTATGTCTCTGATATGGTAATTGATAAAGATAGCCTTATCTGGATGTCCAATCCGAATTACATAACGGTACTCGATCCCTTTAAGAATGAAGTAATAAAAATCCAAACAGATTCCACCAGTGCTGTTTTTGATCAGCCCAGGAATTTTAGTAGTCTTACTTTTGATGCTAATGGTAAAATACTTCTAAATACGTATTTGGACGAAACGGGGGAATCTGCTATCCAGCATCTTTCCGATAACGGATTATTAGAAGATGTCATGCTATGTAAAGGGACTTATGCGAAACGTGGAGTGATTGAAAAAAATGGCTTTTACTATTTGGCTTATAAGGAGAATCAAGTGATAAAAACAGATAAGGCCGGAGCGCTTATTAAAACTTTTGATTTTCCTGAGCTGGTAAAAGGAACGCCTTCATCTGCCTGGGTCGACTATATACAACTTACTCAGGATGGTACCCTTTGGGTGTTGTTAAATAACGGACAGGTTTATTTTTTAGAAAACGGCCAGGAACAATTTCGGGAGCATCCTATCACTTCGGTTATTTTTAGCCAGGGAATAGCTTCAGCGATGCTGGTAGAAGACAATGGAGATATTTGGGTTGGAGGGTTCGATAACCTTTGGTTTTATGAGGCCGCTTCAGGAAAGACTATTAATTATGACCAGCGAATAAAGGATATAGTTAAAAACAACTGTAACTATCGACAGATTTTTAAAGATGATTCCGGGGTCATTTGGATCGCCTCTGATTATGGCGCTATTAAATTAGTGAAATCCGATCATGCTTTTACCAAATACCTGGATGAAGGGAGCGAGTACTGCGCATCAGGATTTTGTAGTACAAGAGGCATTACAGAAGACGAGGCAGGCAATATTTATTTTAGTTATTATAATTCCATTCATGTCTTAGATGCACAAACCAATTCCCTACATCCACTCTTTCCTCAAAATGATTTTTTCAATTTTCCTTTTGGACTTGTCTATTATAAGGAGGCCATCTATACCGGAAACGGAAAACGCATCGACCTGAAAACGCTGGCTGTGGATACACTATTTATCGAAGATATGATTGATTTGGGATTTCCGATGGTTGATCATGAAGGCGAGATTTGGATTGGGTTTAGAAATTCTATTTATATATATGACCCTGAACTACGAAAGACCAGGATTTATCAGGAACCAAATAATCTGATTGATATCAGTAAATTAGATATTAGTTATTTATATCAAAGTAAATCAGATAACACCATCTGGGTATGTACGTTGGAGGACGGACTTTACCGGCTCAAAAAAGATAAGGGGGTAATCGGTCATTATAATACCGAGGAGACTAGCATCCCGAAACTAAGGCATAATAAAGTGAATGGCGTTTTTGAAGATAATGATAAAAATCTTTGGCTGGGAACCGGAGATGGCTTGCATCGGTGGGATTTAAAAACAGATAAAATAAAAATATACGATACCAAATCAGGATTGGCTAATAATTTTATCAATGGCCTGCTTCCTGAAGGGGATACCAGTGTTTGGGTAAGTACCGATGTCGGCCTGGCGAGGATTGACCTGATACGGGGAGATGCGGTTTCCCTTTTTCTAAAAGAAGACGGAATTTCTGCTAATGAATTTAATCGTGCTTCTTTTTACCAATCGAAAAACGGGCGGATGTTTTTTGGAGGCATGAGCGGAATTAACGCTTTTTTTCCATCAGCAGATTTAACGGATAAAAAACGAAAACGAAACAATAAAATCCTGTTTTCCGGTTTTTCAAAATTGGACGGGAATACGGATAGTGTTATCAATAAACATTCAGGGCTTTCTACTAAAAAACCTATCGAACTATCTTATAAAGACAAATTCTTTAGTTTCGAATTTGCACTCGCCAATTTTAAAAACCCTGGCATCAATAACTATAGTTATAAACTCGAAGGTTTTGAAAAGGATTGGTCGAAATCTTCTCAAAGCAATGTCGCCCGTTATAATTCTGTACCTGCAGGAGATTATACTTTTAGGGTAAGAGCGGCTTGTGGTTCCGATAATTGGAGCGAAAAGGAATTGAATGTAAAGGTCTATGTCGAAGAAGCTTTTTATAAAACCTGGTGGTTCATGGGGCTTAGTTTTCTCGCCGCCCTGGCTATCGTTGCCGGCATTCTTGAGTATCGTTTAATTTTAAGTATCCAGCGAGAGAAAGAACTTAAACGCGATGTTAAAGCCAGAACGCTTGAATTGGAACATGAAAAACGTAAGTCTGACGAACTGCTGCTCAATATCCTTCCTGCTGAAATAGCAGAAGAACTCAAGCAATTTGGAAAAGCAAAAGCCAAACGATACAACCATGTGAGTATACTCTTTACCGATTTTAAAGGCTTTACTAAAATCGCAGAGCATCTGTCTCCTGAAGATTTAGTTGCCGAAATTGATTTTTGTTTTAAAAACTTTGATGCCATTATTGATACCCATGGCCTGGAAAAAATTAAAACCATAGGAGATGCCTATATGTGTGTAGGCGGCTTGCCAAAGCCCGATGTTAATAATCCAATTAAGGTGATTGAGGCGGCGCTGGAGATCAGGGATTTTATGTTGCGCTATGTAATAGAGCGGAAGAAAGAGAATAGATTATTTTTCGAAATTCGACTCGGCATAAATACCGGTGATGTCGTATCTGGAATTGTGGGCACTAAAAAATTCGCCTTCGATATCTGGGGCGATGCGGTGAATATAGCTTCCCGGATGGAAGAGAATTCCGAAGTGGGAAAAATTAATATCACAGGCGTCACTTACGAATTAGTCAAAGATCATTTTGACTGTACCTATCGAGGAAAGATCGTCGCCAAGAATAAAGGAGAAATTGATATGTATTTTGTGGAGCGGAAGGTGGGGGAGTTGTAGTTGTGGTTCTTGCTTATTCTTGTATGGATGACCATTTCACCGCCATTTCCCCCGTATTACAGTCACTCCTTTTTTTTAAAAAGCCTAAATTCTAAAGCCTTTCAGAATAGTATCCTTTTTTCAACTGTCACGAGATACCTGAAATTTGAAAAAAAAGAAGATTAGGACTTTTCAGGGTTTGTGATTTGCAATTTGGAATAAAAAATAAAAAAAACACTTGAAAACGAATCAATAATCACATAAATATTTGTCATATTTATTTATAATAATTCTTCAATAGAATGATTGCCAGTATGCTAAATAGCTATTACCCTGTCACATAAAAATGATAAAAAGCATTGATTCTGTATTTTAAAACTTGCGTTGAACAGGAGTCTCGCTTATATTTGTGAGGTCTCCAAGGCAAACAAGCTTTTTTCTACTACCTTCGGACATAAAACAAGATACACCTCCCGCACAGTAAAACAAGATACACCTCCCACGGTTTTTAACAAGATACACTTACAACTCCTGAATTAACAATTGGTTTTAAAAAAAAATAAGATTCCCTCGTCTTAGGAAACGAATCCCAGTATTTATGAAGATGTTTACCAAAAACGTTGCTTGGACAATCTGTTGTCTATTTGTCTCTTCTTCTTTATTCAGCTCAAATATTACCATTGTGGAAAGTCAGTCGATCCATCCTTTACATAAAATGGATGTCAACTGGAAAAATATTTCGACTGAACTCGGTCAAACAGCGACTATAGTCGGACAGAATTTTCTAGACGATTATGCTAACCTTTCCAACTCTGATATACTAATTATATCGTCCGGCCTGATTGATATTTCTGCTAATCGTAAAGCCAATATTCTTCAGTTTGTTCAAAACGGAGGACATGTCTATATCCAATCCGAATACCTCGTAGATCTGCCTGGAAATGCGACTTTCAAATATATAGCTGACGATTTGGGTAGCACTTTTAACTGGGAGGATGAGGTCGTTGGAAATTTAGCACCCATGCAGATATTCGGAGATCTTTCAACTGGGTTGGAGGATAATACGGAAATCACTTACTACTGGTACGGAACCAGCGGTAGCGGAGATGCTGATTTTACACCCTTCTTAAAATACAATAATAAAAACTGGGGGTTCATTTATTGCCCTCCAAGTGTTACCTATGGCACTGTCATCACTACCAGTGATCAGGATTGGGTACGTACTTCCAATAATAATGGCTTGATGATCAATATCCTTTCTACTTTATTGGCTAGCACTTCTTTATCTGCACTTCCGACAGTATCTATCGTTTCAACCAACTCACCTTGTGATGATACTTATTCTTTTACAGCAACCATTAATAATAATGCATCGGGTATTTCACTGGAATGGCTGGTCAATGGCCAGGTTGTTGTCAACGAAAACGGGTTTTCATATTCTACAAATAACTTAATTGATGGCGACGTAGTAGAATGCAGAATTGCTTTTGCAAACACCTGCGCAAGCTACGAACATGTCTCTAACCCAATATTAATCGCACCAATTTTTCCAACAGAAATTCCTGAGATTACAGTGAGCGGGGATAACACTTCTTTCTGCCAGGGGCAAACCGTAACATTTACTGCAGACACTACTCAAACTGCTGATGCTAGCAACATCATTTACACATGGCTCGTAAATGGCGCTCCTGTATCAGAGGGTGCCGCTCAAACATTTTCTGCGGACTTCCTAAACGATCAGGATATCATTGCCTGCTTGCTTACTTATGATGATCCATGTAATACCGCGATGGAAGTTCTTTCGAATGAAGTAGCCGTATCTGTTACGGATTTACTTAATCCTACGATTACAATTACTGCTGATCTTTCTGAAATTTGTGAAGGAGAATTGGTGACTTTTACAGCCACTGCTAATGATACAGGAACTAATCCTACTTATCAGTGGCAAATAGATGGAATGAATGTAGGAGATAATAATCCTACTTTTTCAGCTGTAGGTATTACAAACGGACAGACTGTAAACTGTTTTATTTTTACTCAAATTTTGTGCTCAACAACTAACGAAGCAAATTCAAACACTATTTCAATCACCGTGAATGAAGTAGTCAATCCAGGTATCGAAATTACCTCGGGCACAGATACTATATGTAGCGGAGAAGTAGTCACTTTTACCGCAATTGCTACTGACTTTGGTTCAAATCCCGCCTATCAGTGGCAAATCAATGGTCTTAATGTTGGAACCGGCCAGTCAGTATTTTCTACGACAGAGTTAGAGGATGGGCAATTAATTACCTGTATCCTTTTTGTTGATGAATCTTGCGCAAGCAGTGCGGTAGTAACTTCCGCACCAATTTCAATCTTTGTTTCTCAGGGTTCGGTTCCGACATTAAGTATCATTGCTGACGCTACTACCTTATGTGAAGGGCAGTCTGCTACCTTTACTGCCTCTGGTGAGAATCACGGATCAAATCCAGTATTCGAATGGTTTGTCGATGGCATTTCAGTAGGCAATAACGCAGCTGAGTTTCTTTTTGAAAATATCACTACTGCACAGCAGGTAACTTGTTTGGTTATCAATAATGAAACCTGTCCTAGTAACAATATTATCCAGTCAAATGAGATAACGATAAATATTTCTGCTATCGAAATCGAAATATTAGAATTATCTGCTGAAAATTGTGGCCATGCAGATGGCTTGATCGAGGTAGCCGCCTATGGAGGTTATGCACCTTATTCTTACGAGTGGTCAAATGGAATTAATAATTCGATGATCACTAATGTAGTAGCAGGAAATTACACTTTGATCGTTACTGATGCTAATGGCTGTATCGTGTCAACAAATGTTGAATTGACCAATCATGAGGCTCCTCAAATTTCAGATGTGGTATTAGCTGCAGTGGATTGTTCAGGTGATAATGGATCTGCTGAAGTTATATTGGAGAACACTAATGACGATACAAATATTGAGTGGTATAATGTCGGAGGAGACCTGTTGAGTACTTCGGCTTCTGTGCAGGGTTTAATACCGGGGAGCTATGAAATCGTTGTCACAAATGGCTATGGTTGCGAAGCTTTTGAAACGGTAATTATTGAACAAATTTTGCCGCTTGCGGTGGCTGTAAATGGGGATGCCAGGGTAGACCTTGGATCTACTATCCGTCTGGAAGCTTTGGTCAATGCAAATCAAAATGTAAGCTATGAATGGTTTCCTGCCGAAGGCTTGAGCTGTACGAATTGTCCTAATCCAATTGCCAGCCCAACAAGCTCTATTGCGTATACGGTGGTCGTAACTAATGAGTCGGGTTGTACGAATACCGAGACGGTATATGTTCAGGTAATTCCTAAAGATGATTTGTTTATTCCAAATGCATTTAGCCCTAATGGTGATGGTGTGAATGACTTTTTTACCGTTTTCGCTGGAGACAACGTTTCAGAGATTAAGACCCTGCGGGTATTTGATCGTTGGGGTGCGGAAGTATTTAGTAATCAGCGTTTTAGCCCGAATATGGAAACGGAGGGATGGAATGGTTTATTCAAAGGAAAAGTAATGGGCATTGGTGTGTATATATATTTTGTGGAGGTGGTGTACATTGATGGTTCTACTAAAATAAAAAAGGGAGATTTGAGTATTACACTATAGTCATTTCTTCTTAAGATATCTTGTTTTCCGAAGGATTTATTTCCTTCAAACCAATTGTTAAATCGATGGTCCGTTCATACTGAGCGGGCCATTTTTTGTATGGGTCGGTGGCAGCTGCGAACGGTAAGACAAATGATAAAGAGCGATATAGATTCGTAATTATTGTTTTCACGATTGTTGATTTATTATTGAGTTTCCTATTTTTTTCTACCGGGAGGGAAGATAAGCTGATATTTATAATATAGTCAAACTCTGTGCCAAAACAGTGTCACATAATATGTGTTTTAAATGATTAGGGATTAATATTTTTGGCTCTTTGACAAACTTCGTGATCTTGCCATTCCGCACCCTAATCCTGCCTGGCCGGTAGGCAAGGTAGGATTAGGGTGCGTGTAGTGGAATTACTGCTCCACATAATTTGTCGAAGAACCATATCTTTTTAAGATAAAAAGGGGATTGGAAAAGGGAAGGATAGCGGTAAATTCTTACTCATTTACAAAGTATAAAAGGCGAATCCTCCGCTGAGAATTCGCCTTTTAAAAGCTATTTATAATTTAATATATAAATAAAATATTTTACCAGGACATGTCATCTTCATTTTCTACCGGTGGTGATTCCTTTACCTCCTCTATCTTCTCCTCGGTTGCCTCTACTTTCTCTTCGGTGGCCTCTACTTTCTCCTCGGTTGCCTCCTCCGGGGCTTTAGATACTTCCTCCGTAATATTATCCTTATTTGAATAATCTCTGGTTATCCCGGCAGCTTCATCTGCGGCACGTTGGGCTTCCCACTCTTCATGACGACGAGTGTACTCATCATAATCATAGTCCGGCATCAAATCTGTTTTAATGAAATCAATTGTTTCCTCCATGCCTGCCAGGAAACGATTGAAATCTTCTTTATATAAAAAGATTTTGTGCCGCTCATAACCATCGCTATTAAATTTCTTTGTGCTTTCTGTGATAGTTAGATAGTAATCATCACCTTTCGTTTGACGAACATCAAAAAAGTAGGTTCTTCTTTTACCCGCACGAACTTTTTTTGAAAACACGCTCTCAAATCTTCTTTGGTTTCTGTCGTTATCCACGATGTTTTTAAATTTTGTTGAAAAATAAAGTTAATAATCTTTAAACAAATTTAATTATTTGATTCTAAATACAAAAAGAATCTTCAAATAATTATGTTTTACCTACTTCACTATTCTAACTCTAAGGAGGCGGATGCCTATGCATATAACTATAAAATATGTATAATATTATTGATTATCTTTATTTTATAATAAAGAAGATATGTTTTTTAGCATTTTTAATCGAAAAGGAAAAAATAGGGAATAAAAAATCAGGAAGGCTCATTTTCGTCTTCTAATCGCTGTTGTTCGAACATTTCGAAGTAAAAACCTTTGTTTTTTATCAATTCCTCGTGCGTACCGGATTCGGAGATTTTACCATCCTCGAGAACGATTATTTTGTCAAATTTGAGTAGCGTATAGATACGATGAGTGATAATAATGGTTGTTTTCTCAGAAAGAGCGTTATTCAAATAACCCAGAATTTGTTGCTCTGTATTCGTATCCACAGCAGACAAACAGTCGTCAAGGACTACAATATCCGGCTTTTTTATCAGTGCCCTTGCAATAGAAACTCTTTGTTTCTGACCACCCGAAAGCGTAAGCCCTCTCTCACCGACCATCGTATCAAAACCCATTGGCAAACTCAGGATATCATCGTGTACTGCGGCATATTTTGTAAACTCTTCAACTTCTTGCTGGGTGGTCTCATTTCTGCCAAAGGAAACATTTCCGGAAATCGTGTCTGAAAACAGAAAAACATCCTGAGGGACATATCCAACTTTTTGACGAAGATTGGCCAGGTCAAGCGTTCTGATATCCAGCTTGTCAAAAGTGATATTTCCTTCAGTTGGATCATACATCCTAATCAGTAGATCTGCTAAGGTCGTTTTACCAGAACCGGTCTTGCCCACGATAGCCATCTTTTGCCCTTTTTTCAATTCAAACGATATATTGTCCAAAGCTTTGATCCCCGTATCCGGATAAATAAAAGTCATATTATTGAATGCAATATCTCCTTTTATCGGAATAGGATCCGTTACCGGATTTTCAATTTCGGGTTTAGTGTCTAAAAACTCGTTTATTCTTTTTTGCGATGCAGCAGCTTGTTGGAATATTGATGCAATCCATCCAATAGCAGTGACCGGCCAGGTGAGCATGCTGACATAGATCACAAACTCAGCAATATTACCCGGCGAGATATTTCCCTTTGTTACCTGTATGCCACCCATATACACGGTGAGTATGGTACTGGCTCCAATGAGAAGCAACATAAGCGGAAAAAACAAGGCATTTACTTTTGCCAAATCCATAGATTTGTCCTTATATTCATCACTTTGCCCAGCAAAGAATTTTACCATTGGTATTTCCTGCACATAGGATTTGACTACCCTGATTCCTGAGTATACCTCTTGTGCAGTACTATTCAATGTGGCCAATTGAATTTGGATATCTTCACTTTTTCGATTGATCAAACTACTTACGTAGTAAATAGAAATCGACAGGAAGGGGAGAGGTAATAAACTATAAAGCGTTAGTTCCACACTTACACTCAGCATCGCATAGATGACCAGTACAAATAAAGAAGCTAAATTGATCCCATAAAGTACAGCAGGCCCGAGGTACATTCGTACTTTCGAAACATCTTCTGTGATTCGCGACATCAAATCCCCGGTATTATTCCTCTTATAAAAGGACAAGCTCAATTTTTCATAATGATCGAAAATTTCCTTCCGCATGTCATATTCAATCAATCTGGACATTACAATGATCGTCTGCCTCATAAAATACATGAACACGCCCATAATCAAAGCCATTACTAAAACCAATACGCCAAAAAATAGTAACGTTTTTCCAACTATTGCATACATGGCAGCCTGATTCTCGAAACCATCCAATGTCCTGTACATCCCGATATTTTCTATCACGAGATCCAGTGCCTGTCTGATCATCTGAGGTTGTAAAACCCTGAAATAGTTAGATAAGGACACAAAGATGATCCCCAGGAGGAATCTCCAACGGTATTTAGAGAAAAATTTATTGAGATAAGCTAAATGCTTCACGTAATTTATTTCGTTTTATGTTACACTAACCAATAGTTGTTGGCTTTTGTTTTTGGATTCAGAAGGAATAAGTACCGTCTCGGAGGCAATTATTATTTTCTTATCCTTAAAATGCTCAAAGGTAGGAAGCTAAAACCAAATTGCAACATTCAAAAAATATAATTAAAAGCCTAAATTTTCTATAGTCTAATTGCCAAACGCTTCTTTCATGGCAATCGCAAGTAGAGCTTAGCTCACAAAAGGTGATCGCTTCGCATGTGATGAGAGATCGGCTTCGCCTTGTGAGACCAATTCGAAGCGATTTCACAAGACCGTAGGTCGACCACAAGGCGCAGCCGACCACAAGCGAAGCGATCACAAGCGAAGCGACCACAAGCGAAGCGACCACAAGCGAAGCGATCACAACCTGTAATTCAAAGAGTTGAAGCCATTATTACGATTGCCATGAGACCTCCTTTTCCTCCATTAATTTTTCTCTAAATAAACGTACCTTTGTAGGCATAAAACCATTTTTTTCTTTTAAACCTAACCAACATGAACCAAATTGTTACCCTCGATGAATTTATTATTCGTCGGCAGAAAGACTTTCCTTTTGCTTCCGGTGAGCTGACAGGTTTACTTCGGGATATCGGAGTAGCCGCCAAGATTGTTAATCGCGAAGTAAATAGAGCGGGCTTAGTTAATATTCTTGGTGTCGAGGGCTCCGAAAATTCGACCGGAGATGTACAACAAAAACTGGATGTATATGCCAATGAAAAACTCATCGATTGTTTGAAAAATAGCGGAGAGTGTTGTGGTATTGCTTCGGAAGAGAATGAAAATTTTATTGAAATCCCTTCCATTGAATCCAAGAATGCAAAATATGTCGTCGTATTTGACCCCCTTGACGGCTCTTCCAATATTGATGTGAATGTGTCCGTCGGTACCATCTTTGGTATTTATCGCCGCGTATCTGATGCCGCTGGCCCTTGTCAACTGGAAGACTTTCTTCAAAAGGGAACCGAATTGGTTGCGGCAGGATATGTGCTTTATGGCACTTCCACTATTTTGGTGTATACCACAGGGCGCGGTGTAAATGGTTTTACACTCGATCCCTCTATCGGAGAATTTTGCTTGTCCCATCGGGATATTAAAATCCCTGATCGTGGAAATTATTATTCCGTAAACCAGGGCTATTATTTAAAATTCGATGTGGAGATAAGAAGATATATTGACTATTGTTCTGACTCCAATCTTCGGCTCAGGTATATCGGTTCCATGGTTTCGGACGTACATCGAAGCCTGCTCCAGGGTGGGATATTTCTTTATCCAAATACCCGCAAATATCCACTGGGTAAACTGCGAATGTTGTATGAGTGTAATCCGCTTTCTTTTATCGTTGAACATGCAGGAGGTAAAGCGATCACTTGCCAGTTGGACAGAATCCTGGATACAGAAGTGCATGAATTACACCAGCGTTCTACTATCGCGATCGGATCACCCGCAATGGTTGATGAGATGAAAGAGTTTGTACAACGATATATTGTGCCTTCCAGTACAAGTATTACAAATGTAAATGCGAACGGAACGGATTGATCTTTTTTAATTTTCTAACATAAAATTTCCTCGTACTATTTAAAAATACTACTTTAGGAGTATCAAAAGAGAAGAATAAATTAAACGGCTATAAATTGTCGGATAATTTATTCTTCCTTTTTTATGAGAAAACCTATAAAGTATGTTCAACTGGCGTGAGGTGCCTTTCTTTAGAATTCTTTTTCCTTTTATCCTAGGTATAATAGTGTATCTATGGATAGACATTAATTGTGTCTTCAACAATTATCTTTTAATTTTCCTTTCCGGGTATTTAATCTTCGCTGCACTTAGAAAAATTCAATTTCGCTGGCAAGGAATCAATGGTTTGCTGATAAATATTTTTTTTCTGCTTTTAGGTTATCAATTAGTTTATTATCAAAACGACTGGAATAAGGAAGATCATTTCAGGCAATATCTGACTGCTGAAAATCTGATGATCGGCATCGTAGATAATGCACCTGCTCATAAAGAGAGAACCATCCAGGTGAATCTGAATATTCAACAAATTGGGCAGGACAATCATAGCCTCAAGGATTGTTCCGGTAAGGTGATGCTAAGCCTTCGAAACGATACTATCAACCAGGAAATAAATTATGGAGATTTAATAGTAGTAAAATCAGCGGTGAAGCCTGTTCGGCCGCCCTTGAATCCGGAAGCCTTTAATTTTAAACGGTATCTATTTTTTAAAAATATCCACTACCAGGCTTATGTGCCAAGCGGTCAGTGGCAAAAGTTGGAGAGTGGTTATGGAAATTCCATATTATCCTGGGCTTTTAAAATGCGCCTGAGTTTAATTGAAATTTTACGAAATAAACTAAGGTTCGAAAATGAATTTGCAGTGGCCTCTGCTTTGATCCTGGGTTATAAAGAGGAGCTTTCAGCAGAATTAAAAAATGCTTATGCAGATACCGGAGCGATGCATGTGCTGGCAGTTTCAGGCCTGCATACAGGATTAATCTGGGGTATTATAGCCTTCTTTTTAAAATGGATTCGATGGAAACATCCTGCCTGGCGATATATCAAAACCGCGATTACTATTTGCGGGCTGTGGTTATTTGCATTAATAACCGGCGCTTCTCCTTCGGTATTGAGGGCTGCCACGATGTTCACCTTTTTATTGATTGGAATTTCGATTAATCGCAGTACTAATATTTATAATACCCTGGCAGGTTCGGCATTTTGTTTATTATTATTTAATCCATACCTGATTGTCGAAGTTGGTTTTCAATTATCCTATCTTGCGGTGATCGGTATTGTTTATTTTTATCGAAAAATATACAGTCTCTGGTATATTGAAAATAGGATCGGAGATTATCTTTGGAGTCTCACCTCGGTAGCCTTTGCTGCACAACTGAGTACTTTTCCGCTGAGCCTGTTTTACTTTCACCAATTCCCTGCTTATTTTTGGTTGTCCGGTCTTGTTGTTGTACCATTCGCCTTTTTGATTTTAGGAACTGGCTTGGCTCTTTTTTTTATAGATAAGGTACTTCCTTTTCTAAGTCCTTTATTTGCGAAAATATTAACAGGATGTATCTGGTTAATGAATGCAATAATATTTTTAATAGCACAATTACCTTCTGATTTTTTTAAAAACGTGTGGATTGGATGGGGCACAATGGTTTTACTTTATCTGGTCATAATAAGCATTGCCGCGGCAATCAATTCCAGGAATTTTAAATGGCTGATTGCAGGTATGGGTTTATTGACAATAATGAGTATTGCTTCAACTATTTCTAGTATAAAGCATGTCGAAAAACCTGTCATAGTTTTTTATCATCTGCCAGGAAAATCTTATATTGAATTTATTGAAAACGGAAAAGCAATATCTTTTGGTGATCGGGAAGTAAGTGAGAAAAATTTAAAATTTACTACCTTAAATTATAATAGAAAAAATAAAATAAACCAGGTAACGCCTTTTTATTTTGGAGATAAGAATATTGAGATGGAGCACTGGTATTCCCAAAATGGATTTATTCAGTTTTTTAATAAAAAAATAGTTTTTATTGATGATTTACCAGATACACCTCTTGATGAAAAGATAAAAGTAGATTATATTATTTTTAGGAAAAGGTCAAAAGTAAAGGTAGCAGCATTAAACCAGTTTTTTGATTATGAAAAAATTGTTTTTGACGGAGCACTGTACGATGATCGGCTATTAGCCCTTAAGAAAGAGTGTTTTGAAGGGAAGAATACTTTTTACGATATCAATCAGGAAGGCGCCCTTATTATTGTAATAGATTAAAAAAAAATAGTATGAGGAATTTAATACGCGAATATTTTTACTATAGTCGTTTGGAGCGAAATGGAATTTTTGTTTTATCCTTTCTTTGTATCGCCTTTTTTCTTTTTCCAAAGCTGTACAAACAATCTATAGAAAAGCCAGCAACTGATTTTAGCCAGGTTAGTAAAGAGCTTGCAGCTTTTGAAAAGGCCTTGCAATTAGAAGAAAAGGAAACGGTTAATACAGCTTCTAAAGAGTTATTTAAATTTGATCCGAATACAGTTACTAAAAAAGAATTACAAGCCTTGGGCTTGTCGCCGAAAGTGATAAATATATTTCTGAACTTCCGCTCAAAAGGGGGTAAATTTTATAAAAAAGAAGACTTAAAAAAAGTGTATGGTCTTTCTGAAAAAGAATATTTACGCTTAGAAAATTATATTGAAATCAGCAATCCTAAGAATGATAATCCTCGACCCACTTATAAAACGCCTGATAAGAAGGTAAAGGAAGTTGTTGAACCTTTTAATTTTGATCCGAACGAGGTCTCTCAGGATGATTTGGAAAGACTCGGATTTCCCAAAAGAGCGGCGAATAACCTGATTAAGTTCAGAGAAAAAGGAGGTACGTTCAGACACAAAGAAGAGCTATCCAAAATCTACGGGGTAGAAGAGGCCTTATTCGAAAAACTATTTCCTTATATTGTTTTTAAAGAAAATCAGCTTGTGAAAACTCCTCAAGGAAGCGGTAAATCAACGCCCCCTAAACCGGCTGATTCCGAAGTAAATTTTTATCTGGATATTAACACTGCCAGCACGGAAGACTGGCAAAAGATTTATGGAATCGGGCCCTATTATGCTAAAACAATTCTCACGCTCAGAAATGATTTAGGTGGTTTTCATAGTATCGATCAAGTAGGGGAAGCTTATAATTTACCAGATTCTACTTTTCAAAAAATAAAACCCTATTTAAAATTGATTACCCCTCCTAAAAAATTAAATCTAAATACCATCACCGCAGAAGAGCTTGCCAAGCATCCTTATTTGAATAGAAAAGAAGCGAAAATTATTATCAATTACCGCCTCCAACATGGATCATTTTCCAATCTTGATGATTTGGAGAAAACAAAAATCTTAACACCAGAGCGTATAAAAAAAATAAAACCATATCTCAATTTGGAGTAAAAATGGGAATAGAGGTCACACAGCAATACATTTTCCCTCAGCCCGCCTCTCAGCCTCCTAAAGGAGGAGCTGCTTTTCCATAAATGTCCAGCGGTGTGAATACAGGCTTTATGTTTTTTTGCACCACAAGTTTTTTATCTTTTTTCAACAATAATATCAACTTTTGATTGCTGGTGATTTTTCACATGAAAGCAATATATTATACTTAAGCTGCTGATTCACAGACTTCAATAGTGGAATGTTTCTTTAATTGATTTTCTCCAACCGGTTTAGATATTTTTTAATTATTTATTAGTGATCAATATCTGTATAAAGTATTGATATTTAGGATATTAAAGCATAATTTTGTATCTCTCACAAGTTTGTTCCCTCCTACTAGTAATAGCAATTTTAACTAAGGGCAATATCTTATATGCAATTCGAAAAGTCTCATAGATTTTTCCTTCCGGTATGTCTAATACCTACACGTTCCAGATTACATCTGTTACCCTTTCTATTCTTTTGCCTTTCTCAAATTACTCTTTTTGCTCAATCAGCTATCGAATGGGATGAAGCCTATGGTGGAAGTAGCTATGAAGAACTCCAGGGTTTGCACCAGACTCCAGATGGTGGATTCATCTATGGTTGTTCTACGCCTTCCTTAGCTAATACGGAGATTTCAGAAGCCCCGATTGGTAGAGGAGATTATTGGTTGGTCAAAACAGATGCTGAAGGGAACATTCTTTGGGATGAAAGAATTGGAGGAAATGAAACAGAAATAATTCAGGAAGTACAACCTACTTCAGATGGCGGATATATTTTGGGAGGGTGGTCTTTTTCAGGTATAAATGGGGATAAAACGGAAGCGAATAATGGCCCTGTCTGGACTTCGGATATTTGGGTGGTGAAAACAGATGCAACAGGTACCGTCCTTTGGGATCGTTCTCTAGGTGGAGATAATAATGAACAATTATATCATATTCAGGAAATTTCGGACGGAGGGTTTATTATTGGTGGCTGGTCTGCTTCGGGTATTAGT
>JBLHJZ010000020.1:0-16993 GCA_047619515.1 Saprospiraceae bacterium
AGTTAAAAATTCTGTGGTACTAGCCGCCGAAATCATCAAAGGCGATGTTCTCTTCCGGTACGCCCAATTCATCCAGTGATTTAATCACAGAGGCATTCATCGCAGGAGGACCACAGAAATAATATTCGATTTCTTCTGGCTCTTCGTGGTTTCTGAGGTATTTCTCATTTAATACGTTCATGATATATCCTTTGAATCCATCTCCTTCTGATGCCATATCCTCTTTCACTTTCCATTCGTCCTCCGGAAGCGGATTATCCAATGCGATATAAAATTTGAAGTTTGGAAATTCCTTTTCGATTTTACGAAAATCGTCGACATAGAATAATTCTCTTTTTGTACGTCCGCCATACCAGTAGGAAACTTTCCGATCTGTCGTTTTCAAAGTATGAAACAGGTGAAACAGGTGAGAACGTAAAGGTGCCATTCCTGCACCACCACCGATGTATACCATTTCTTTTTTGGTGGGCTTGATAAAGAACTCACCATAAGGGCCTGAGATCGTTACCTTATCACCAGGTTTAGCTCCAAATACAAAAGAAGAACAAATCCCTGGGTTTACATCCATCCAGCCATTTTTATCTCTATCCCATGGTGGCGTAGCTACCCGAATATTTAGCATAACGATGTTTCCTTCTGCCGGGTGATTAGCCATTGAGTAGGCGCGGAAAATCGGTTCATCATTTTTCATTTTCAAATCCCAAAGCTTATAGCCATCCCACTCTGACTGAAATTCATCCGGGGCTTTGCCTAATCTTGGGTGAGCGGTAATATCCATGTCTTTGAAATCTACTACAATTGGCGGAACATCCACCTGAATATAACCACCTGCCTCAAAATCCAATGTTTCTCCTTCCGGCAATTTCACCACAAATTCTTTGATAAAAGAAGCCACATTGTAATTAGAGGCTACTTCGCATTCCCATTTTTTGATACCGAAAATTTCTTCCGGGATACGGATTTCCATATCGCCACGGACTTTTACCTGACAGGCAAGTCTTTTATTTTCTGCCGCTTCTTTTCGGGAAAGGTGATTCATCTCTGTCGGCAAAACATCGCCTCCTCCTTCATCCACATGACATTCGCACATGGCACAGGTGCCACCACCACCACAGGCAGAAGGTAAGAATACACTTTTTTCAGAAAGCGCAGACAACAACGTCACTCCCGGTTTTACTACCAAAGGATTCTCGGTGTCTCCGTTTACAATTATGTTTACATCACCTTGGGGTACCAATCGCTTTCTTGCTAAAATTAACATGAAGGATAATAGTAGAATTACCGCTACAAAGACGAAGATTGCGTACCCTAGTGTTAGAAAATCAAAAAGAAGAATCATTCTATTTGTTCTTATTATTTATAAAAATAAATCTACGTATCACAAGCTTTTTAACTACCGAAGGTATGTTAGCCTGTACTCTCGCAATTACAGGCTAAAGCCTGTGGTACTATTTTGCTGCAAAAGCAGCAGGATCAATTCCCATCAGGCTCATGAAAGCTATTCCCATCAGACCAGTCAGCAAGAATGCCATTCCTAATCCTCTCAATGCAGGAGGAACATTGGAATACCTGATTTTTTCGCGGATGGCAGCAATGGCAATAATAGCCAAAAACCAACCAAATCCACCTCCAAGCCCAAAAGCTATTGACTCATTAAAATTATATTCTCTGGATACCATAAAGAGGGAACCTCCAAGAATCGCACAATTTACCGTGATTAGCGGGAGGAAAATACCCAGCGAATTATATAATGCCGGAGAGACTTTCTCCACGATCATTTCCACCAATTGTACCATAGATGCAATCACTGCAATAAAGAGGATCAATCTAAGAAAAACCAGGTCAACTCCAAATAATCCATTTTCACTTAAGAGGTATTCGTTGATCAACCAGTTGATAGGCATTGTCACCACGAGTACGAAAATTACAGCAAGCCCAAGACCAAAAGCCGTTTTTACTGTTTTGGAAACTGCCAGATAAGAACACATTCCAAGGAAGTATGCTAATACCAGGTTTTCTACGAAAGCGGCTCTGATGAAAGTATTTATAAACTCAGCCATGATATTGTTAATTTGTATAATTGTTAATTAGTGGATTGGTTAATTAGTGGATTGGTTAATTGGTGACTAGTTACTGATTAACTAGTTAACTAATTAACCAATTAACTAACTGATATCTACCAGTTTGGTGTTTCGGCTACGTTGAATCCAGATCAAAATACCAATGACAAACATTGCCGCAGCGGGTAATACCATCAGGTTATTATTTGAATACCAACCAAACCAATCGCTGGTCATCGTATTGATCATATAATCATCACTAGCGCCGATGAATTTCATCTCAAGCGGGCTACCTGCGAATAATGACCCTTTTCCAAAAACTTCTCTGATCACCGCTATAATAAGTAAGATTGCGCCATAACCCAGACCGTTTCCGATACCGTCGAGGAATGATCTCCAAGGCTTATTTGCCATAGCGAATGCTTCCAGACGTCCCATCACGATACAGTTGGTGATAATCAATCCGATATAAACGGACAATTGTTTATACACCTCATAATTAAAGGCTTTTAGTGTCAGCTCTACCATCGTGACCAGTGTAGCAATAATGACCAGTTGAACGATCATACGTACCTGGCTCGGTATTGCATTCCTGACTAAAGAGGTTACTAAACTCGAAAAAGCACAAACCATAACTACCGCAACTGCCATTACCAAAGAGGGTAATACCAAAGAAGTTACCGCCAATGCCGAACAGATACCGAGTACCTGCACTGTAATCGGGTTATTGTCATTCAAGGGATCTATCAGAAGCTTTCGCTCTTTTTTCCCGAATAAGGGCTCTTTTACTTGTACTTCCTGAATTGTGTTTTCAGCCATTATCTTAAATGTTTATTTTTTTAGTTGAACAGGCTTTAGCCTATATGCTTCTATTTACAGACTAACATACCTTCGGTAGTTAAAAATCCTGTGTTACTTACCTCCGCTTTTAACCTGGTTAATATAGGGTTCGTAATAACTAAGTCCTCTGTATAGCATCTCATCTACTCCATCGGCTGTAACCGTAGCTCCTGATATTCCATCTACTCCATGAATGTCATTTTTGTCTGCACCACCTTTTACTACTTTTACTGAAGTATACAGACCGTTTTCGTCGTAGATTTTCTCTCCTTTGAATTGTTTAGGAAAAGCAGGGTTGTCCTTGATTTCTGCTCCAAGTCCCGGGGTTTCTCCTTTATGATCAAAAGATACACCAGCTATAGTAGACAGATCGCTTTCCAATGCCACATATCCCCATATCTCATCCCATAGCCCGTTGCCCCGAACACTCATGATATAGAACTTACCTTTATCTGTATTGTAAATATAAAAAGGTAGGATTCTAACTGCTTCCGGCTTTTTTTTCTCCTTTGCCATATCAATATTTTCCGGCTTCCCCCCTTTATAGCCAGCCTTGATAATATCTTCAGCAGTAAGCTGTTGTCCTGACATATCCAGGCCGATTTGCTCAACATTACTACTAAAAATATCCAGTACCTGCTCATCCAGCAGGTTTTTGTGTACCACACCATCACCTAGATGATCAGCTACTGCTGCCAGGATTGCTTTTTTATTAAAGATAGCCTCGTTAATATCTGCTTTATCTTTTAATCCAAGAAACATTACTGCAAGTATGACCGCTACTAAAGTGGTCATTATTAATACGAATCGAATGACATAACTTGTACTCACAATTTTATTTTTTAATTTCGAAACTCTAATTAAAGGCACAGACTAACCTACCTTCGATAGTTAAAAAGTCTGTGGTACTAACACTTTATAAAAGCTAAAGTTTAGACCGCTGTTTTTACTGGTGCGCTACGCTTAGCCCGGCGATTCATATTCGCTTCTATCACATAATGATCGATGAGCGGCGCAAAAACATTCATAAATAATATAGCTAACATCCATCCTTCCGGATAAGCCGGATTTAGTACCCGGATGATCAAACCTATCATACCTATTAAAATGCCATAAATCCATTTTCCCTGGTTAGTAGAAGCGGCAGTTACCGGATCCGTTGCCATAAAAGCCATTGCAAAGAAGAAACTACCCATATAGAATTGGTAATACCAAGGTACTTCCATAAACTCTGTGGCTCCCCAACCATTGAGGATCAAGCCCATGACAGCACAGCCGATCACCATACCCAACATGATTCTCCAGCTAGCAATCCCTGTGGCCAATAATAATGCTGCTCCAGCCAAAATTGCAGGTTTACAAGTCTCACCTATAGAACCCGGGATGGTACCCCACCACATTTGTGCGGGAGTATACATCGCCGTTACTTTTTCCCAGCTTCCTTTGGAGGCGATACCCATCGGCGTGGCACCGCTATATCCGTCGACTACCGTCGCTCCCTGTCTAAAAGTATCCAGCCCCATCGATTCAAATAAGCTATTGAAGAAGCCAGTATGCCACCAACCATAATCGGCAATAGAACCAGCAGCAGCTTTCATCGCGCCATCTTCATCAAGGAAAGTAGAAACCCAGACATGGTCACCGGAGATCGTAGTCGGATAAGCAAAGAATACGAATACCCTTGCCAACAGTGCTACATTTAAAATATTCATCCCCGTTCCGCCAAATGCTTCTTTTCCGATAATTACAGCAAAGATAACTGCCATTACCAAAATCCAAAGGGGTAAATCCGGAGGCATAATAAGCGGAATTAAGGCTCCTGAAACCAAAAACCCTTCTTCAATACCATGGCCTTTTTTGGCTGCATACCAAAATTCGATTCCAAGTCCTACAATATTAGTAATAATAAAAAGCGGTAGCAGCTGGATTAATCCATAAGCCAGTTTCAAATGAATTCCTTCAATAAAACCAGTATGCATTCCCAATGCGGTGAAATGCTGGTGCCCGATATTATAAGTACCAAAGATATAGCACAGTTGTAGGGCAACCACTACTATGACCATTGTTCGCTTAAGATCCATACCGTCACGGATATGCACTCCACCTTTGGTTGTTGAGTTCGGAGAAAAAGCAAACGTAAAGAAGCCATCAAACAACGTGTGTAGAAATGGTGATTTCTTTTTATCCGGTTCGATCTTTTTTAGAAAATTTAAAAGCCCCATTTTTATATTTAAAAATTAAAAATGAAGATTTAGGATTTAAAAATGAGGCGTAATCCTCCATCTTAAATCCTAAATCTTAAATTATTTTATCCCTGATCAATCATAGCATCCAGCCCTTCCCGAAGGATGGCCTGAAGCGGTTGTTTGGAAGTACAAACAAATTCACAAAGCGCCACATCTTCTTCACTCAATTCGTAGATACCCAGGCCTTCCATCCGTTCAAAATCATTCACCAGTATCGCTTTCATGAGGTGCTGAGGAAATATATCCATCGGTAGCACTTGCTCATACTGGCCGGTCACTACAAAGGCCCGTTTCTCACCGTGTGTGTTGGTGTCAGGAGTAAATTTATAATCTTTGAAAAGGAAATTGGGAAATGACTTGGAAATACTAGGTCGAGGTGCAAGCGGTAGCAACCAGCCAAACATTTCATAATAATCTCCTTCTTTTATCACAGTAATCTGATCGTCGAAATAATTAAGGAAGCCCGCTGGATTCGTTTGCCTTCCCGATAGTACATCTCCTGAAATTATCCGCTGCCCTTCTCCTTCCACATTTCCTTGTAATAATTCGCTAATACTAGCACCGATATAAGTCTGCACATATTTCGGATGAGATAACTCTGATCCGGTTACTGCTACTAAACGGCTGGCATCATATTTTCCTTCGTTGAAAAGGGTTCCAATACTAATAACTTCCTGTACACCAAGTATCCAGGCTTTATTTTTTCCATCAACAGGAGCCGTATGGTGAATTTGGATACCAACATTTCCACTTGGATGGGCACCATTATACCAGCGACGCTCCACCCCCGTTGCATTGGTAAAAGCAACTGACGGTGCATTTCCCCCTTTTGCATTCAAGCCGAGAAAAACTTTACCTTCGGTTAGTTTAGCCAATATATCCAAACCTTTTTGGAAAGCAACTTCTTTGCCTGCCACTACGAAGTTTAAATCAGGCGCAAGTGGTGCGGTATCAAAGGTAGACACAAAAATATTTGAAGGAATATCTGTAGGATTTGCTAAAATATCATAAGGTCGCTGACGGATAAAGCTCCAGACCCCGCTTTCCAGCATATAGTTCACTAAATCTTCCCGAGAACCTTCCTCCAGGTCAAATTTATCAAAAGCCCGGTACTGGATTTCTTTGTCTTTAAGAATGACAATATCTGAAATGGCCCGTTTTGCACCTCTTCTGACTTCAATCACTTCGCCACTCACCGGTGCTGCATATTTTATCTCCGGACGCTTTTTGTCAAAAAACAGCGTATCCCCAGCTTTTACTGTATCGCCAACCTCGGGCAATACTTTCGGAATCGGTGACATCCCTATGAAATTTTGAGGCTGTACCGAAAAAGTATTCGCCTGCACTTCATTATCAATAGTTTTCGCTGCTTCCCCTTCCAATAAAATATCGTGACCTTTCTTCAAATAAGTAACCGGGTCGTTACCTACAAATTCTGGTGGAGTCGCACTAAATAAATTTCCGATTCTCGGAAAAATAGAAAAGTCAGCTCCACCTTTGTCTACTCCCATCTGCTTTGCTTCTACCCTCAATAAGTTATCTGACACTTGTAAGATAACCGTAATAAGGATCAAAGCAGCAATCGCAACCAAAGCATATACAACATAGTTGGAGGAGTCTCCTGTTGATGATTGGGCTGAAACTGAAAGTGTGATCGACAGGAAGAAAATCAGGAATGCAAGTTTAGTTATTCCGTTCTTCAAAACGCTTATTTTTTTATTAAAAATATTTTGATAATAATACCAGGCTCTGGAAAATCGGCACAAAGATAGAAAGCTTTTAAAGAAAAGTATATACTACCGAATCCTAATTTGGTAACCTTCTACTGTTTAGATTTCATCTAAATAGTAGGAATATGATTTTTTTGCTCTTTATTTTTTCTGGCAAGTCCGACACCATTAATGGATTTCATTTCCGAATCAATTCGTCGGCGTGTAACCGCTACAGAGTATTCAAAAAACGGTGTCTCTGCCTACCTGCACCCTGAACCTTAAAGGGAATTCGCTCCCAAGACACCGTTATTTGAACACCCTCTCTACTATCGGCCTTTTTGTATTCGCTGCCAATGCATATAGCCGACTATTGCAATCCCGGTATAAATAATCATCAATAAAGCATAAAGGTAATACGCTTTATAAAAATACATTCCCGTCGTGACAATGTCGATAACGATCCAATAGAGCCAGTTTTCCAGTACTTTTCTGGTGACCATGTAAGTAGCTAAAAAGCTAAAAATGGTGGTAAAAGCATCTAATACCGGTATTTGAGCATCCGTATACTGTTTTAATAATAAGCCCAGCGGAAAAGATAATAATACCCCGGCTCCGATCGCCAGTATATGTTCTTTTCCTGTCCAGCTATGGATCTGAAGCGTGGCTGGTTTCTGCTGATCCAAATATTCCTTATTCGCTACATTTCGTTTCGACCATATATACCACCCGTAAAAGCCAGCTACTATATAATAGCCATAGAGGATAGATTCGGCATATAATTTCCCAGTATAAAACAAATATATACTCAGCACCGAGCTGATTATTCCAAAAAACCAACACCAGATATTTTCCTTAGCCGCGAGAATCACATAGATCAGACCGGTAATTACAGCCCATATTTCTATCCAGGTCATGTTTTCTAGGGCAGTATTCAATACCTCTAAAAAGGAAAGGCTTTGTTCCATAGATATTTTTTATCTTGTGCGAATCTGATTATCAGTAATTTACTAACGAATAAAATTTCTGCGTCTTCTTAGCGACTCTTCGTTTCTCCGCGGTTTTTATAATTCACCGCAGCGAAAATGAGGTACGCAGGGCATTGAATTAATTTAAACCATATTACAAGTCTTAATGTTGATTGAGCTGAGCACTAATGTTAAAAAAACTCAATATGAAATTTAAAGGTACAGATACCTACGTCGCTACGCAAGAATTACAAATCGCTGTCAATGCGTCAGTATATCTAGAAAAACCATTGATTGTAAAAGGGGAACCCGGTACTGGTAAAACCCTGCTCGCTCATGAGATTGCCAAGGCACTCCAAAAGCCTATTATCACCTGGCATATTAAGTCTACGACTACTGCTCAGCAAGGGCTCTATGATTATGATGCGGTTTCAAGACTTAGGGATTCTCAGCTAGGTGCGCAGGGCGTTGAAGACATCGCCAATTATATCAAAAAAGGGAAACTTTGGGAAGCTTTCGATACCGAAGCATCCGTCATCCTGCTTATTGACGAAATAGACAAGGCCGATATTGAATTTCCTAATGATCTACTATTGGAGTTGGATAAAATGGAATTTTACTGCTATGAACTCCAGCGAACGATCAAAGCCAAAAACCGCCCGATTATACTCATTACTTCAAATAATGAGAAAGAACTACCGGATGCTTTCTTACGCCGTTGCTTGTTTCACTATATCCGTTTTCCCGATAATGAAACCATGCAAAAGATCATCGATGTGCATTATCCGGGTATTCAACAGGAATTGGTCACCAATGCCATGAAGGTGTTCTATGGTATCCGGGAAATCCGTGGCATCAAGAAGAAACCTTCCACGAGTGAGCTACTCGACTGGTTGAAACTGTTGCTGATGGAAAAAATCCAGGCGGAGCAATTGGACGATATTGACCTCAATAAAGACATCCCGCCTCATCTGGGCGCTATCATTAAAAATGAGCAGGATCTGGATTTGATGGAAGCTTTAAGGAAAGGGAGGAAGTTTTATTAATTGAAGAATTAGGATTGAGGATTTGGGAACATTCCTAAATTCTCAATCCTAATTTCTCAATTTCAATAAAGTATCGCGTTGTATCCCAGTTCAAAGACATATTGGTAGCCTGTCCTGGGGTTTGTATTTTCGAGTATAATATCCAGCGTTTTTTCAGCTTTCCCAAGCTCTTCTTCTACGCTGTGAAAAACCACTTTGATTTCTCCTTTTTCGCCCACTTTATAGGTAGCTCCCAGGTCATAGGTAATCTCAGAACATTCGCAACCAGAGATCAACTCTATGGTTATGGGTACATCCCCGGTATTGGTAAACCGGAAGGTATGTTCCACATCTTCGCCCTTCTTCACCCTGCCAAAATCGTGTACCTTCTCGTCGAATGTGATTTTGACGCCTTTACTTTTTTGGGGTGCAGGTGTCGAATCTGAATTAGAATCCGTCCCTATTTGTCTTTTTTTTTCAACTCTGTTTTCTTAATCTCAATGCTGGTAGGACCGGCAGTGATCTTAAATTCGGTACGTCTGTTATATCTATGTTCTTCATCAGTACATTTTACGCCATTGACACATTGGTTACGGATTTGTGACTCTCCATATCCTAGTGCAACAATTCGATCTGAGGAAATACTTCTCCCTGTCAACCATGTTTTAGCAGATTCCGCACGACGCTGAGAAAGCTTGCGATTGTAGCCAGCGGTACCCTGGGCATCCGTATGAGAAGATAATTCTATGATCATATCCGGATACTTGTCCATTAGATTCATGATAAAAGTGAGATCCTTTTCGGCATCTGGCAAGATTTTATCATCATCTAAATCATAGAAGATATTCTCCAATTCGATGGGTTGATTGGTAATGATCGTCACGTACTCCTCTTCCACTGGCAGCGGTTTCAAATAAAACTGCTCTTCAAAAGTCTTGGATTCAATAGTCCCGGCGGTATTAAACTGGAGTGAATCAGGATAGTATCCCTCTTTGGTGGCAATCAGCATATATGCCATCTCTCTGTCCAGCGGAAAAGTAAAAAGGTTGACTTTTTCTTTTGTATTTTCCTTGGTTTCACCAGGCGTATTGCTGATCATTTGAACCAATTGAATCGTTGCTCCGTTTAGGGCAACTTTTTTATCATCAAAAACAGTAGTCGCCAAATCCAGGATCACTTTTTGCTTTTCAACCGTCCAGATATCATTGCAACAGGTTCTGCCGTGTGCAGACTTTGTACCTTCTCTGTTTGAAACCAATAAACCATTATATCCGTCAGCATCGACACTAAAGTAAAGGTCGTCCTGAGGAGAGTTATAGCCTTTTCCCAGATTTTGTGGTGTGCTCCAGTTAGCGCCATCCCATTCGGCAGAAAAAATATCAAAGCCGCCTAAGCCCGCATGTCCGTCGGAGCTGAAATACATAAACCCTTCCTGATAATAGGGGGTCTCTTCATCTTGTGTGGTATTGATTACATTGCCGAGGTTGACAGGAGGGGTATAAGTATCGCCACGTCGGGTAGAATAATAAATATCAAACCCTCCGTAACCGCCAGCCATATCCGATACAAAGAATAATACTTCGTCTCCAAAGAGTTCTCCTACTACCGGTTGTTTCGCCAGGTAATCTCCGTTCACTCCTTGCACTTCATTTGCAGCGCCCCAACTGTTACCACTTTTATCACTATAATAGATTTTACTTTCTCCCAAATCACTTTCTTCCAGTAAAGCCCTGGTGAAATACATTCTGCTGCCATCCGGAGTAATAGAAAGATTACCGACGTGGTAGCCTTCTCTGTTGATATTGGTACCCAAAGGAGTAGGCTTACCCCATTTATCACCCTCTTTTGTAGCCACAAAAGCCCTGGAATGGAAATCGTCTTTTGCATCTTCGATCACAATCACATCTTTTGCCTGAATAGCCGTAAAATACATTTCTGAATTGCTCACCAACTGAGGAGAGTATTCAGAGTATTTTGTATTTAAATTTTTCCCACCATTATCAATTTTCAAACCAGCCACTTCGTCCATCTCGCGGCCCATTTCACAGCCGATCAATTCGACTTTTGCTCTGGCGATCAATGCAGGATCTTCTGCTTCGCTGATATATAATTGAAATTCGCTTTTCGCTTCGCCATAGTCGCCATTCATCTTGAGCATATGTGCATAATGAAACCTGGCATCCGGCATATAAGGATTCACTGTTCTTCTGGTTCTTTTGTTTACGATTCTTTTCCAGGAGCGTTCTGCCTTCCTATAATCACGAAGTGCTTCGTTGACCATTGCAATTTTATAAGCGACGCCTAGATCACTGGTTTCTTCATAGACCTTTTCGTACCATTCCAAAGCATTATAATAATCCCTGTTGGCGTAAGTCTCATCAGCAAGGGCCAGCATTTTCTCAGCAGTCGAGCGATTGAGTGGCTGAGCGAATAAGGTTCCTATGGAGAGTATGAATAAGATAAGCGTTGTAATTTGTCTCATCGTTATTTTTAATTAATTTTAATAAAAGTAATTTTAATCCTTTTCCTATAACTATATAGGTAAACAGTATAGTATAGGCTGATGTTAGAATCTCGGACAGAAAATAACCGGTTTGACCGATGGCTCCTTAAAGATTTTCGCAATATAAGAGACTGCGATTTCAAAACCACCCTTATTCTTACTTACCTCTGATAAAGAGGACATATTGAAATCATAAGCTGCTCCTACTTTGAATTGTTTGTAATCAAAACGAAGGATGGCTTCTATGGCATCATTTTCTACCATCCGGTAGCCTGGGCCAAAATATAAGGTCATATCATTGTTTTCTCCAAGAGAATAGCCTACTAAAGCTTGCAATCCGATTTCGTTCGCGGTAGAAATCTTATTATAGATAAAGGCCGGAACCAATGAAAGTTTATCACTCAGTTTGGTGCTGAACTGACCGTGTATTGTAAATAATAGCGGCAGGTCTTTTTGATCATCAGGAGTGGTAGTTATAAAAGCTTGCTCCGGAGTTGTCAAATGCCGGAAGGTCATCCCAACAGTGACGTCAGAAGTTTTATTCAATTTGCTGGAGAGTTTTACACCAGCAGCAAAATCTAAATAACTTTTCTCCGGGTCATTCCCGTCTCCCAGTAAAGGATAATTAAGGCTATTTACTGCCTCCAGGATTTCTCCATCAGGTTGTACATCCTGAAACCTTAAATCTTTGGTATCCAATCGTCTCTGTACCGATCCGCCTTGCAGGCCAATGGTAAGTACAGTAGTAGCTTTCTTATTTAGACCAAGATGGAGTGCCGCGGAGCCCATCGCAGAAAAGACAGTCAAATTGCCGATACCTGCTTCATCATTATAAATTACACCTCCGACAGATAGCCAGCTTTTTTTACCTACAGGCAATATATTGGCGTCGACATAAAAAGAAGGGGTTTTGAACCCGGTTGCGCCAAAGGAATTCCACTGATCGCGATAAATACCGCCAATACGGAAAGTGCCTTCATAAGCTCCTGTAAAAGCGGGATTTAAAGTGAGCGGAGACATATCAAACATCGTCCAGTGAATGTCCTGTGCCTGCGTTTGTCCGAAAATTAAAAGCGCAAAAAATAGTAGTAAAGGTTTTACCAATTTCATAGACAAGTTTTTATCGAATTCCTGAAAAACGGTTTATTTCAATTTAATCCCGAAATATAGGTTTTTTTATGAATATCTCGTTAAGAAATAAATTGCAAGTTATAAGTTAACATCAAATTCCCCAAGTCATTGCGGACTTTATATCTCTGATTAGCGACAAAAGGCAAATCAGAGGTCAAAGATTAGGGGTCAGGAGTCAGGATCGTTGACCTTTGCCCTTTTTATGCCCTATCGCACCAACGTCACATCTCCCGACAGCACCTGATCTTCCAGGCCATCGTTATATTGTAAAATCCAAACATAGACTCCTTGTTGTCCATCTTTCCCTTTATATTGACCGTCCCATCCGCTGAACTGGTCATTGGTTTGATATACTAGGCCACCCCAGCGATTGAAAACTTTCAAATTAAAAACAGGGAATTCGCAATTCGAGAATGTTTGAAAACGATCATTCGCCCCGTCAAAATTAGGAGAAAATACATTCGGTACAAAGATATCACAACAATTCGTCATTCTTAAAAAAAGCTGATCTTTTACCTCTGTACATCCATCTGTTAGCGTTACACTATAATTTCCGGTCCTATTGACTATGAAATCTTCCGCTGTTGTACCATCCTGCCATAGATAAGTAATTGCATAAGGTGAGCTTGCGTTTAAAATCACCTCATTTTCAAAACAAAAAGTCGTATCCGGCCCGAGGTCAATATCAAATTCATAATCGTTGTACCTTACCAATACCTCTGCTGTGTACTCCCCGCATTGCAAGCTTACGGTCACCTGATAATATCCGGCTTCGCTGACCGCTAGTATTGCTTGCGTTGAACCATCCTGCCATTTATACGCCAAAGCATCGGGAAGCGTTGCATCAAAAATAATCGTTTCGCCCTGACAAGCCAGGGTATCTTCCGGGAAAATTGAAAAAACCGGAATTTCCTGAAATTCCACATAAATATCGTCGGTCTGAATTCCACAGCCCGCCGTTACGCTTACCGTATAAATACCAGTTTCTGCTACGGTGAGTTGAGGATTTTCTGATCCGTCACTCCATTCGTATGCCATACCATCTATTAAGGTAGCATCAAGGCTCAGTGATTCCCCAGGGCAGAGTACCGTATCCGATCCCAGATCTAATAAGTCAACCGGAGGAACAAAACTTACCATCATGTCATCGGTGCTTGTGCTCCCACAATCATTGGTTACCGTCACCGTGTAAAGTCCTGAAGAAGAAACATCCAGGGACGGATTCGTACTTCCGTCATTCCATACGTAAGAGATAGCATCCTCAAAAGAAGCATCCAATAATAAAGTCTCTCCTTCACACAAAACCGAATCCGGGCCAATATCTATTATAAAGGCTTCCCGAGCCATTAAGGTAATAAAAGCAATAGCTATATCGCTTTTAATATCATCCTGTGCAAATATTTGAACAGCTACTTCCCTTACTCCGGGGGTAAAGGGATTGGCCAGATCAATATATCTTATATTTTCAAGCGCATGAGCTGCACCTGCACTAATATCTCCCGTGGTATTCACCGCAGTTAAATGATTGGTACCTGATCCAAATACATCGTACTCGGTACCCGTCTGATCTAATAGCAACTGCTCTGCTGCGCCATCTAGTTGTCCTGTTGTAATAGTAAATACAATAGAATCTATGTCAAGACTCTGAAAGGTAGTCGTAATTGCAAAATCAAAATCGGCAACCATAGATTCGAAATTTCCGCAAATAGTATCCGCGAAAAAATCAAGCCCTTCTGCCCCGGAACTATCATCACCATCCAAATCCAGCACAAGCTCACAGTCAGAGGCAATAAATTCCGATTCCATCGCGGCACCATAGACTTCGACCACACCGGTGAGATTACAGGCCAACACACTATTCGCATTATTGACATCAATCTCATACAATCCATTTCCTGCAGTGCCAAAAGTCTGAATATCAGCGCATTCAGTAGCAAAAGTCACAATTCCAAAAAACAGGTTAAACGCTGTCATCGTTCCGACAACTTGACTCGATCCGGGATTAGATAGGTCTATTTTCAAAAGCTCATTCCCCTCGCAAGCGAGATAAAGATCGTTATTATTAAAAGCCAAATCTCCGGCGGACGAACAAGGTAAGGCTCCTTGGCTAGTTGCATTACCATTGCTGATGTTGATGGTATAAAGCCTGAAATCTGCACCGTATAGCACTCCATCACTGTTACAAACCAGTGCATTAATATTACCATCACCCAGCGGGTAAAGGTTTCCAATAAAAGTGGCTACCTGCGTCGATATATTTACGTCATATAAGCCAAGGCCATCTGTTGCATACAATTTTCCATTTGGATGAAAAGCAATATCCGTGGCTATAAAGGAGGAACCATTAAATTGCATGGATCCAATCAGATCCACTTCACATCCTCCTGAACTAATATCCACCGTAAACAACTGTCCAAATGAATCCGAAAAATAGATCAACTGGGCACTCCCTTTCTGCAAGACAACAGTAAGTCCGACGACTAATAGGATATAGAGGACAAGCTTATTCATATAACTAGGGCTTAAAAAACATGAGCCGTCCTGAATTTTATAAAGATCGGTATTCGGTTTTCGGCATTCGGAGATTACCGAAAACCTAATGCCTAATACCATTTTTTCAGCAGCTAAAAGAAGGGTTAACACTTTGACAACCTTCTAATTATTGAAAAATTTGGGATGACTTATGTTTAGAGCATGTTGGAGATTTAGCATTCGGCCTACCTTTTGGCTATGCTCTTTGATATACTATATCAAGCCAGCGCTAGACTTTTTCGCTTATACTTCGTCCCGAAAATCATTATCCCGATGCAAGATCGGGATAATGATTTTCAGGTCTCGTCTAAGCAAAAAATTGTCAGTTTTCGGCTCAAAGCCCAATTTCCCAACATACCCTTAGTTTTCATTAACAGGCGCTTTATAGACCGAAAGGTACACTTATTTTTTTATACTGGCAGTAAGGGGCAGGGAATTTATATGGCAGTTGCAAGAATGAATATTAACCTGATTATTATAAAGTTCAAGTTCAAGTATCAAGCTCAAGTTCAAGTTCAAATTTGACTGGAGCTCGTCATCAGAATAGACACTAAGATAAGTTAGAAAACCTTATTATTACATTAAAATCCTGATCTGCTGTACTCCCATCCAGACTTACTGCAGCATATAATTTGCTATCAACATCATTATGTGCTAATGCACCACAGGAAAATACCGTAGCGCCGGGTAAGGTAATTAGTCCTATCTCATAATAAAAGCCATTGAGGTTAATACTTATCAAAGAAGGGGTTGGAGTCTGCATTTATTATTCCATAAAAAAGACAATCAAAAGTGCCAAAGGCAAGATTTGTAATGGTAACATTGGATGGTACATTGATGGCGAGAACCTGTGTCAGTGCTCCTGTCTGAGGATCGATCTCTACCAGGTTGTCATCTACCAGACCATACATTCTACCATTTTGAGCAGATACTGTAGTCAGAGAGAAAAGTAGCAAAGATAGGAAGAGTAGTCTATTTATTAATTTTTGAATGAGCTTCATTTTTTGTTGCTGCTATTTTATCTAGCAAAGATACCAGACTTTATTCGGATATTAGAATTCAATATAATTAAGTCTGACGGTTTGCAAAAACCTGGGCAAAGGAGGGCTTTAGCTTGTTTATTGAATGATATCGAAATGTACTCCAAAATCGGCCATGAGCATACGATGTAGCTGCGTTTAACGGCTATGCGTGTATTTCATTTCGTCGGCAGTGCGCTTGAGGTTGTCTAGAAAGAACATTTCTGCCCAAAGTGACAAAATTTTATTCTGCCACGAAGACACCAAGGCACTGAAAACCGAACTTCCTCTTTAGGTATCCTCTTTCGTATTTCTTGTAATTTTTCTTCCTTCTCCTTCGGTTTTAAACTTTCTATTATACTTAATGCCTCTCCTATTATCCTGAAATCGTCAATGTAGTTTCAAAAAGCTTAAAGGTCCATTATTATTTGCAATAATAAATACATTGTCATTGCCGATCTTGATTTGCTCCAGATCCTTAGCATTCCAATCATTATAAAATCCCGAATCCAAAATAGCTTTAAAATTTCCGCTTCCATCTCCTAGCAATACATAACCTCTGGAAGCATCATACCTTATGGTTTCTACTTCTGCATCATAAATATTTCCGACAGCAACAACATCAGGATTTCCATCCTTATTAATATCTGTTATTTCAATTCCAAGCGTTGGTCCGAACTGAGCTTCCTGCGGAAGATTAGAAAGAGTAAAGGTACCGTCTCCATTATTCTGCATATATGAACTGGCAAAGGTGTAAACTTCATAGTGTAAGGCAGTGTTTAATTTTTCACCATAAATATCCTCCAATCCTGCCTGTGCAAACTGCTTATAAGTAGGATATTTATCATTGATAAATGGCATTTGCTGTGAAGAGCATTCCTTTCCTCTTACTGGAAGAAGTTGTTTCATTTTTCCTTCTTTACCCAGGACGATATCATAATTTCCACTATCATCAAAATC